>OMJI01000157.1 GCA_900299315.1 Verrucomicrobiota bacterium
GCGGGAGACATCCTCGCGCGCCGCGGTCTCTCCTTTCCGCGGCGCGCTTCTTTTTTGCGCCAAGCTACACGAACTTCAACTTCTTGAACTCACCGCCCAGAATCGGTGCGCTCTGCGCACCGAGCCAGTTTTCAAGAATAGTGGCGTAGACCTGCCGGAAATCGGTACTGAACTTCAAGTCTCCATGGTCAAGGTCACCGGGCTTGAGGCTAGGATGCGCCGCGTAGACGCCGCCTCGCACTGCCGGGCCGCAGATGAACAGCGGCGCGGCCGTGCCGTGGTCGGTTCCGCCACTGGCGTTTTCGGCGACCCGCCTCCCGAACTCGCTGAACGTCACCGTCAGCACGCGCCCCGCGTTGCCTTGCTTCTGGAGGTCCGCCTGAAACGCCGTCACCGCTTCCGCCAGTTCGGTCAGCAGCCGGTCTTGAGTGGGTGCCTGATTCGCATGCGTGTCGAATCCTCCCATCGAGACATAGAAGATGCGCGTGTCAATGCCCCCGGCAATGAGCCGAGCCACGAGCTGTAATTGCCGGGCGAGACCGGTCGTCGGATACGTCGTCTCGTTGCGCCGTGCCTTGGCGAGTACTGCCCGGACTTTGTCAGAACTCGTATCGGCATCCAACGCCACGCGCGAAAGGAAATCGAGCTTGGCCATCTGCGGGTCCTTGAGATTACCGGCCACGAAAGTGTTGAGCTTCTCGAAGGTGCCCGTCGTCTGCTTCGCTTCCCGGGAATCCGTCGTCAGCGGCACCCACCGGAACGAGTCGGGATTGTCGAGCGCGATACTGAGGCCGCGCTCCGATTTCAAGGCCGGGGGCATCCAGCCGCCGATGTTGACTCCGCCAAGTGGATTGAGTTTGTTGCGTTTCGGATCGCAGCCCGGGCACGTGTTGTCGAGATACCGGCCCAGCCAGCCGTACGTGACCGTGTGGCTCTCAGGGTCGGCTGTCTGCCAGATTTCCATCGACCGGAAATGCGAGCGGTCGGGATTGGGATAACCAACACCTTGAACGACCGCCAATTGACCCCGGTCGTAGATATCCTTCAACTTCGCGAGATTCTCGTGCAACCCGACCGTATCGGTCAACTTGAGTAACTTCTCTTTGCCCAGACCAAGCTGCGGTCGCGCCCGGTAATACTCATCCATCGCGTACGGGACCACGGTGTTGAGTCCATCATTGCCGCCGCCCATCTGAATCACCACGAGGATGCGCCCATCCGGTATCCCGAGAATGCGCGTGGCCGGGGCGGTCTTGTCGAGCGCCCACACCGTCCGCGTCAGGAAGAACGGCGCGCTGTAACCCGCCGCGAGGAACAGCAAGCTCTTGCGGACAAACTCGCGCCGCGTCGACATTTGGATTTCGTCATTCATTCGCACTGCATCCTCAACACAACTGGTAATCCGGCATGCTCATGATCAAGTGCGCCACGACTGCCGGACGCTCCTTTGACATCACCGCGCGCGCCTGGTCACTCAACCAGACGCGTACCTTCGGCTCGACCGGCGCTTGCAACAACCGCGCCGCCAACACATCCACCACCCGCTCGGGATCGACGGCGATGGATTGCGGGCAGATCTCATCCAGCTTGTTGGACGGCGCGGCGGCCAACATCTGGTGCAACGCGCGCCGCTGCGGCCCCGGCGACATCTCGCGCGGATTGCCGGGCAAGTCCCCGGTCAGGAAATACCGGGCGAGGTTATAGCGCATCATCAGCGAGTTGGTGTTGATCCACGTCTCGCCGCCGTCCCACCCCTTCACATTCGGTGGGAACAACAAATCCTGTCCGAGCGCACGCATCGCCACGGCCAGTGCGCGGGTATTGGTCTCGACGCCCAGCAATCGCGCCGAGCCGATGACCAGTTGAGCAGGACTCTTAATCTGTGTCCGCCAGGATGTCGCCGAGTAGAATACCTCCGACTTGAACAGCGTCCGCAGGAACGGTTTCAGTTCGTACTTACCGCTTCGGAACACATTGCCGAGTTCCTCGACCAGATCCGCCGGTGCCTTATCGGCCACGAAGAAGGCAAAGAGCTTGCGGGCGATGAACTTCGCGGTGACCGGCTGTTCGAGGATGATGTCGACGATCTCCGTCCCGTCGAAGTTGCCAGTTCGGCCGAGGAACTTCTTCGACCCGTAATCGTGCCGGAACGTTGCAAAGCGGAACTCATCCCCCTCAAACGTCCATCCCGTGAAAGCCCGGGCGGCTTCCTTCACATCGTCCTCGGTGTAGTTCCCGATGCCCATCGTGAAGAGTTCCATCAACTCCCGGGCATAATTCTCGTTCGGGTGCTCCTTGTGATTGGTGTTGTTGTTCAGGTACCGCAGCATGGCCGGATCGCGCGAGATGCCGAGCGTCAGGTCGCGAAAGTTGCCGGCGCAGTGGCGGCGCAGAAACTCGTTTTGGAGAAACATGTGCCGCGCGTTCTTCACGTCGTTCGCGCTCGTGGCGAAATGGCCGTGCCAGAAGAGCGTCAGCTTCTCCTGCAATGGCCGCGGCGTGTTCAACATCCGCGTGATCCACCAGCCCCGAATATCCTCGATGGCCTCCCGGTTGGCGCGAAAGAGCGCTTTCTTCTCCTCCTCGCTTAGCTTGCGCAGTTCGCGGAAGTTCTCGGGATTCTCGGGCAAGTCCGGTGACGCGACCTTCTCCTCCACCTTGTCGAAATCGACGAGATAATCGACCGCCTTCTCCATCCCCCACACCGCCACCCGGTCGATCTCTGCCGGTGTGCCGCCGAACCCTGCCCGGTTGAGAAGATGGGCCGCCAACGTCTTCGTCCACGTCCCGCGAAATGGCGTCAGCCCGCTCATGGTAGCCTCAGTCTATTAGAACAACGTCCCCGGGGAAAGGTTACGAAATTTCCTGCTCACGAAATCAGCACGGCGCCGTAACCGACGACCGCGTTGAAATCGCCTGTCACGTCGCCGCTGGTCCGGTGGTCGAGCAACTCGGCGTGCCGCGCCCCCAGTTTCTTGGCCGCCCGCAGCACGATGTACGTCGGCGCCACCCCGCACATGCTGACCTCTACCTCCGCCACGCGCTGGAGCAGGCCCTCCTCGTCCAGATGGGTGACGGCTTCGAGGACGAGCTTGTCCTTGATCAGCGTGGCCGGTTGGTCTTCGTAATGGTTCAAGTCCGTCGAGGCCACGAGCAACACCGGTCGGCCGTATTCCCGGACCGTCGCCGCGATGGCGTCGCCGATGGAGTGCAGTTCCGCCGCGTTACCGGGCCACGGGCCGCCGATGAGTAGCGGCACGATGCGCACGCCCGGATTGCGCCGCAACAGGAACGGCACCTGCACTTCGAGAGAATGTTCCCGGCTGTGTGCCCGGGGGTCTTCGGCGAGCAATTCGCAGTGGTCGAGCAGTTCCGCTGCGAGCGGCTCTGCGATTGGCACATCGCCCAGCGGCGTATGCCACTGCCCGGCATCGTACACCGCGTACTCGCTGCCGAGGTTGTGATGGTTGGGGCCAATGAGGATGACCCGGTCGGGAATCTCGACATTGGCGTAGGCGATACCGGCAGTCCGACCGGAATACATCCAGCCCGCATGCGGCACCACAAGCGCAATTGCGGGACGAACCTTCTCCGCCGGGGAAAGCAACTCATCGAGTTGCGAGTTAATCTCCTCCGCCCCGGCTGGGTAGAACTGCCCGGCCACCGCTGGGCTGCGTGTCATACCGGACATATACGCCCGGCGACCCGCGCCGTAAAGCCGCGTTACTTGCCGCGATTGGCTGAGTTGCGTGTCGTGGAGTGATTCCACCCACGCAAGGCCAGCCGCTCGTACGGATGCCCGAGCCCCCGCTCCTCAACCGCGTCGTGCCCCTCATGCAACTGGACGAGTACGGTCTTGCGGACGCGTGGCGAGCGGTTCGGCATGGAGCCGTGGAGGAGGAAGTAGTGGAAGAAGACAACGTCACCGGGCTTGGCTTCGAGTGGCGTGCCGCCTTCCAGCGGATACTTGGCGAGGATGTCGCTCGGGATCTGACCGGAGGTGCCCTCGATGCGACCGAGTTTGTGGGAGCCGGGATAGACACGGAAACAGCCCATCTCATCCGTCGCCTCACTGACGTGGATGATGCCGGCGATCATCGAGTCGTTCTTCGTCGGGAAGTACGTCCAGTCCTGGTGCATCGGAAAGGGTGCGCCTTTTTCGGACGGTTTCTGGAAGAGCTTCGTGTGATGCAGCACGATGTCAGGCCCGAGGATGGCCTCCGCGACATCGAGCAGGCCGGGATGCAACAGCGCGCGCATCCAGACGGCCGAATACTGCTGCACGTTGTGGGTGTGGACGACGACGGTGTTTTGGGCGCCGAGCTTCTCCATTTCCGGGCCACTCCACCGGGCGTTGAACTCCTCCTTGCCGCCCTGCAACTGGCGGACGATCCGGTCGAAGTCCTTCTCCAGTTCCGTAACCTCGGCCGGGTTGAATACGCCGCGCGCCACGTAATAACCGTTTTCAGCAAAAAAGTCTTTGATGGTCTGCATAGTTTTCGTCACCGCCGCGAAACTACCCAACTACTCGGTCGGGAACAAGTGCCGCATTGGCCAAAGAATAGACTATTTTAGCCGCCGGCAATTTACCCTTGCCGGCGGGCGTTTGATGCGTAGGATGCGCCCCAATTTCAACTTAGGAGACTGCATCATGGCGAAGAGCAAAGGTCACGTGGAACACATGAAGGCTGCCGACCAACAGATTGGTCTGGCGGGGAAAATGACGCGCCCGATCAAGATCACGCTGCTCGGCGCCGGTAGCGCCTTCACCCCCACCCTGCTCAACGACGTCCTGCGCATCCCCGGCAACGACCGCGGTGAGATCGCGCTCGTGGACATCGACTCGTCGCGGCTGAAGACGATGCACGGCGTCATCACCAAGCTCGTCGCCAAGCTCGGCAAGGCCGACGCTTGGAAAGTCACCGCCTCCACCAACCGCCGCGATGTCCTCAAGGGAAGCACCTACA
>OMJI01000158.1 GCA_900299315.1 Verrucomicrobiota bacterium
ATGCAGGAAGCCAAGGAAGAGGTCGAGGAAATCATCCAGTTCCTCAAGGACCCGAAGAAATTCCAGAAGCTCGGCGGCCGGATCCCGAAGGGCGTGCTGATGGTCGGCCCGCCCGGCACCGGCAAGACGTTGCTCGCGAAGGCCATTGCCGGCGAGGCCAACGTGCCGTTCTTCTCGATCAGCGGTTCGGATTTCGTCGAGATGTTCGTCGGCGTCGGCGCGAGCCGGGTGCGCGACATGTTCGAGCAGGGCAAAAAGAACGCGCCCTGCATCATCTTCGTGGATGAAATTGATGCCGTCGGCCGGTCGCGTGGCGCGGGGCTCGGCGGCGGTCATGATGAACGCGAGCAGACGCTCAACGCGTTGCTCGTCGAGATGGACGGGTTCGACACGCAGGAAGGCGTGATCATCATCGCCGCCACGAACCGTCCGGATGTGCTCGACAGCGCGTTGCTGCGGCCCGGTCGGTTCGACCGCCAGATCGTCATTGATATGCCCGACCTCGTGGGCCGGGAGGAAATCCTCCGCGTCCACGCCAAGGGCGTGAAGATTTCCAAGGATGTGGATTTGAAGGTCATCGCCCGCGGCACGCCCGGCTTCTCCGGCGCCGACCTGGCGAACCTGATCAACGAAGCCGCCCTCATCGCCGCCCGCGGCGACAAGAAAGCGGTCGGCATGGAAGAATTGGAAGAAGCCCGCGACAAGGTCCGGTGGGGTCGCGAACGCCGCAGCCGCGCGCTCGACGAGCACGACAAGAAAGTCACCGCTTATCACGAGGCGGGCCACGCGTTGGTGATGGCAAAGTGCAAACACACCGAGCCGCTCCACAAGGTCACCATCATCCCGCGCGGCATGTACCTTGGCGCGACGTTCCAGTTGCCGGAGAAGGACAAGTACAGCGAGAGCAAGAACCAGTTGCTCGACCAGATCACCGGCATCATGGGCGGCCGGATCGCGGAGGAACTTATTTTCGGAGACTTCACCAGCGGCGCCGCCGGCGACATCATGCAGGCCACCCACATCGCCCGCAAGATGGTCACCGAATGGGGCATGAGCACGAAGATCGGCATGGTCAACGTCAGCTCCCACGAACAGCACATGTTCCTCGGCCGCGACCTGTTCAAGGGCCGCGAGATCAGCGAGCAGACCGCCCGCGAGATCGACGAGGAAGTCCGCCGCATCATCGACGCCAGCTACGCCCACGCCCGCAACATCATCGAGACCCACAAGGACAAGCTGATCGCGCTCGCCGAGGCGTTGCTGGAATTCGAGACACTCGACGCGCCACAAATCCTCGAGATCATCGACACCGGCAAGATGACCAACCCGCCGCGTCGTTCCGCCCCGCCGCCGCCCCCGGCCTCGGCACAAAAGGCGACCGACAGCACGGACACCACGGTCATCCCCGCCCCCGGCATCGGACCCAGCCCGGCCAACGCCTGAGCTAATTCCGGCTTCATGTAGGCCGACTCTGCGAGTCGGCGGGGTTGGATTATCCCGGGTGGAACCCCTCACCCTGACCCTCCCCCCGTTTGACGGGGAGAGGGTATTGCGAAGTGCGCGCCCGTGTTCAGCAAGACTGTTTCCCTTCTCCCTATTCGATGGGGAGAAGGTCAGGATGAGGGGAATTCGGCCGACTTCGCTCCGACTGCGACTTACGGGAACGATTCTTCGGGCGTGATTGCCACGGCTGCTTTCTGGCCGCGCCGCAGGATCGTCAACTCGGCCCGCACGCCGATGGCGGTGGCGGTGAGGAGCCGGTGGAGGGCGTCAATGTCTCCCACCGTCTCGCCGTTGAACGCGATGATCACATCGCCCTCGTGCACGCCGGCATCGCGCGCCGGGCTGTCCGGTTCCACTGTGACAACTAGCACGGCGGTCGTGGCCGGTAGCTTGTGGTGGCGGACGAGGCGGCGCGGCAGGTCGATGTTCTGGCCGCCGACGCCGAGGTAGCCGCGGCGGACTTTGCCGTCGCGCATCAACAAGCCGATGACGCGCTGTGCGGTGTTGACCGGCACGGCGAAGCAAATGCCTTGCGCGGGGAGGATGACGCCGGTGTTGACGCCGATCACCTCGCCGCGCGAGTTGACGAGCGGACCGCCAGAGTTACCGGGATTCAGCACGGCGTCCGTTTGGATGACGCCGTCAATGAGCCGCCCGCTCTGCGACCGCATCGAGCGGCCCAGGGCGCTGACGATCCCGGCAGTAATGGTGGTTTGAAATCCGTACGGGTTGCCGATGGCGACGACGACCTGACCGGGCTTGAGCGTGGCGGAATCGCCGAGCACGACTGGCGTGAGCTCCGGCGCGTCCACGCGAACAACAGCCAGATCGGTGTCGGGATCGTCGCCGATCAACTCGGCGGGATATCGGCGGCCATCGATCAGCACGACCTCGATTTGGTTCGCGTCGTGGACAACGTGACTGTTGGTGACGATGTAGCCGTCCCGGCTGATGATGAAGCCGGACCCGCCGCCGGCACCGCGGCGCGCGTGCTGCACTTCGATCTTCACGACGGCCGGGCTGACTTTCTCGGCGACGCCGGTCACGGTGCGGGAGTAAGAGTCGAGCAACTGCTCGTCCGTCAGCGACTGGGAGATGGTCTGGGTCGTCACGCGGTTCCCTTCTGGAACACGGCGGCGTGTTCGCGGATGAAATCATCCAGGTTGCGCGGCGCGCGGCCGGTGACCTTGGCGATGTGATCGGTCACGAGGCCAGTGTAGCCGGCGCGGACGATGGCGTAGAGTTCGTTGAGCGCATCGGCGAGCCAGTCGGACAAGCCGTGTTGGAGCGCCCCGGCCTTGAACTGGTCGGCGGTGATGTCCACGAACGCGACCGGCTTGCCGATCGCGGCGCTGATTTTCTCGGCGACCTGCGCGTGGTTAAACGCCACGGGCCCGGTGAGCGTGTAGGTCTTGCCCTGATGGCCCGGTTGCGTGAGCGCGAGCGCGGCCACGGCGGCGATGTCGCGCACGTCCACAAAGCCCATCAAGCCGGCGCCGGTGGGCGAATAGAATTTCCCTTCGCTCGCAATCGTCGGCGCGAACAGCAGCGTGTTCTGCATGAAAAAGCTCGGGCGCAAATGCGTCCAGCCGAGGCCGGAGGCTTCGAGTTGTTTCTCGGCTTTGCCGTGGAGGTCGCCAATCCTCACTTTGGCACCGGGCGAGGCGCCGAGCGCGGACAACTTCACGACGTGCTCAATGCCGGCTTCCTTGGCGACAGCCAGGAAGGCGGCTTGTTGCGCGACCATTGCGGGGCCGGGGTTCTGGAGCAGGAAGAGGTGGTCACAGCCGCGCAGTGCGGTCGCGAACGAGTCCGGTTCGGTGAAATCGCCGCGGACGACCTCGACGCCGGCGGGGAACGCCGCCTTGGCCGGGTTGCGCACCATGGCGCGAACTGCTGCGCCGGTGTTGGAGAGTTGCTGGATCAGTTCCCGGCCAATCGTGCCGGTGGCGCCTGTGATGAGGATCATGTTGTCTGTCTCCTGTTCGTGATTTCGATGGCCGGTCGCCTGAAAAGTTTCAGCCGTGTACTTGCCGGTGGGTTGGCGTAGAGTGCGAGCGTGGCCACCGGCTTTGAATGGAACACCGCGCGGACGTTGGTGATGGGCATCCTCAACGTCACCCCGGACTCGTTTTCGGACGGCGGGAAGTTTCTCGATTCCACCCGGGCGGTCGCGCAGGCGCGGGCGATGATTGCGGCCGGTGCGGACATCATTGATGTCGGCGGCGAGAGCACGCGACCGGGCGCGGCACCGGTGACGGCGGAGGAGGAGATTCGGCGGGTTTTGCCGGTGGTGGAATGTGGGAGTGGCCTCAGCGCCGCGACTTCGGGAGGTCGGGGCACTGAGGCCCCTCCCACCTTTTCCGTGGATACGACCAAGGCGGCGGTCGCGGAGGCGGCGCTGCGGGCGGGGGCGCGGATTGTGAATGACATCTCGGCGCTGCGATTCGATGCGGGGATGGTGGACGTGGTGCGGGAGCACCGGGCCGGGTTGGTGTTGATGCACATGCAGGGGACACCGGCCACGATGCAGGCGCAACCCCGGTACGCCGATGTGGTCCGGGAGGTGCGGGAATTCCTGGCGGAACGGATCGCGTTTGCGGTCGCGCGGGGGATTCGCCGGGAACAAATCGCGGTCGATCCCGGAATTGGGTTTGGCAAGACGGTGGAACACAATTTAGAATTACTGGCCCGATTGGAGGAGTTCGCGACGTTGGGCTGCCCGGTGGTGGTCGGCGCGTCGCGGAAATCGTTCCTCGGGAA
>OMJI01000159.1 GCA_900299315.1 Verrucomicrobiota bacterium
CCGTTGGTGGCGTGGGTCTGGGTGCGCGGCCGGTCGTGGGACGTGAAGGTGAAGTGGGTGGCGCTCGCGTTCGCGGCCGGCTTGGTGCTGACTGTCTTGGTGTTGACCGGCTCGCGCGGCGGTTTCCTTTCCTTCGCGGCGGGAACGTTGATCGGGGCGTGGTGTCTGGTGGGGCGCGGCAGGGGCAAGCTGGCCGGCTTGGTGGCGCTGGGGTTGGCGGTGTTGTTCCTCGCGGCGGCGGCCGGTGGGGTCATCAAACTCGGCCGGAGCAGCCTGGACGCGCGGCTGGATTATTGGGACGGCGCGGTGCGCATCATCCGGGATCATCCTTGGACTGGGACGGGGCCCGGCACCTTTGGGTCAATCTACCCGAAGTACAAGACCGGGCTGACGGAAGAAGCCCAGATGGTGCACAACAATTTTCTACAGATGTGGACGGATTCCGGTGTGGCGGCGTTTGTCGTGTACGCGTTGATGTGGGTTGTTGCGGTGGGGGGGGCGATTCGTCTGGCAGCCCACCGGCAGGGTGACGCGGCGGCGGTGGCGATTGCGGCGGGTGTGGCGGGTTGGACGGTGCACGGGTTGTTGGACTTTGATTTGTATGTGCCGGGCGTGGCGTGGCCGGCTTTCATCTTGTTGGGCGCGCTGCAGGGTCTGAAGGAGGAAGAATCGCTCCCGGCCAGCCGGTGGCCGCGGTTGACTTGGGCGCTGACCGGCTTGGTGGTCGCGGGGGTGTGGTGGTTGAGCGGGCGGTCGCTGGCGGCAGCGAACGCGCACGGCGAACAGCACGGCTTGGAGCAGACAAACCCGGTCGGCGCGTATGCGGCGGCATTGCGGACGGTGCGGTTGGCGCCGTTGAACAGCCACTACCTCTCGCAAGCCGGTGATTTGGCGGCGCACTTGGGGCGGTTCGACGAGGCGGTCCAATTCTACCGGAACGCGATTGCGCGGGACCGGTATCGGGCTTCGTTCCACTGGCGGCTGGGTCGGGTGTTGTGGGCACAGGGAAAAGATTTCCTGGGAGCGTTGGCGGAGCTTCGACTGGCGACGGAATTGAACCCGACTAAGAAATCGTACCTTGACAGCCTCACTGCGGCGGAGGAAAGCGTTCGACAAGGTCGGGGTGGTTTGTTACAGTCCGCGCCCATCAACTAGCGGTGCTTGAAGCGAGGAGGCATCGCCGTTAGCAAAGCGCGCTTTTTAAGAGGAAACGCATGGATATTGATCAAATTAAGGCTGTCATTGCCATGATGAAGGAGAACGACCTCACGGAGTTCTCGATGGAACAGGATGGCCTGAAAATCCGTATCAAACGCGGGCCGGAAGGTTTCCAGCAAGTCGTGACGCTCCCCGCAGCCGCCCCCGTCGCGCCGGTAGCAGCGCCAGCCGCGGTAACCCCGGCAGCGGCACCGGCTCCCGCCGCTCCGCCTTCGGATGTGAAACACATTTCCTCGCCGATGGTGGGCACCTTCTACCGGTCGCCGGCTCCCGACGCTCCGTCCTACATCGAGGTCGGCCAAGCGGTGGACGAAGAGACCGTCGTTTGCATCATCGAGGCGATGAAGGTCATGAACGAGATCAAGGCGGAGGTGAAAGGCGTTATCACCCAAGTCCTTGTGGAAAACGCTAAACCGGTCGAGTTTGGCCAAAAACTCTTTGCCGTTAAGCCGAACTAACCCCGGTCAACCACACTTACCGGTATGTTCGACAAAATTCTCATCGCCAATCGTGGCGAAATTGCCGTCCGCGTCATCCGGGCCTGCAAAGAACTCGGAATCCGTTCCGTCGCAGTCTACTCCCAGGCGGATGTCGATTCGCTCCACGTCCAGCTCGCGGACGAGGCCATTTGCATCGGCGAAGCGCCGAGCAAGGAAAGCTACCTCAAGATCGACCGCATCATCAGCGCCGCCGAGGTCGCGGACGTCGAGGCGATCCATCCCGGGTACGGCTTCCTGTCCGAGAACGCCCATTTCGCCGAGGTCTGCGAAGGCTGTAACATCAAGTTCATCGGCCCGCCCAGCTCGGCCATCCGCGCGATGGGCGACAAGGTGGCGGCCCGCGAGACGATGCGTAAAGCCGGGGTGCCAGTCGTCCCGGGCAGCGACGGGCCGGTCGGTTCCGAGGAAGAAGCGCTCAAGATCGCCCGCAAGATCGGATACCCGGTCATCGTCAAGGCGGCCGGTGGCGGCGGCGGACGCGGCATGCGCGTCGCGCACAACGACCCGTCGTTGGTGAAGGCGTATCACACTGCCCGCAGCGAAGCCGAACGCGCGTTCAGCAACGCGACCGTCTACCTCGAAAAATACGTCGAGGACCCCCGGCATATCGAATTTCAGATTCTGGCCGACCGGAAGGGCAAGACCCTCCACCTCGGCGAACGTGATTGCAGCATCCAGCGCCGGCACCAAAAGTTGCTCGAGGAATCGCCGTCGCCGGTCATGACCAGCGACTTGCGGAAGAAGATGGGCAAAGCGGCCATCAAGGCCGCCGAGACGGTGGGCTACGTCAACGCCGGCACGATCGAATTCCTGCTCGATAAGAATGGCGACTTCTACTTCATCGAGATGAACACGCGCGTCCAGGTCGAGCACCCGGTCACCGAGGAAGTCACCGGCATCGACATCGTGAAGGAGCAACTTCGCATCGCGGCTGGTGAGGAGCTGGCCTTCGACCAGAAGAACATCGAGTTCAACCGCTGCGCCATCGAGTGCCGCATCAACGCCGAGGACCCGTTCAACAATTACCAGCCCAGCCCCGGGCGCATCGAATTCCTGCACGTCCCCGGCGGCCACGGCGTGCGCGTGGACAAGCACGTCTATTCCGGCTACGTCATCCCGCCGTACTACGACTCGATGATCGCCAAGCTGATTTGCTACGGACGCGACCGGCGCACGGCGATGGATCGGATGGCGCGCGCGTTGGATGAATTCATCCTGCGCGGCCCGAAGACGACGATTCCGCTCCACAAGTTGATCTTGAAGGACCCGAATTTCCGGCGCGGCCGGTATTCCACCAGTTTCGTCGACCGGCTGATGAGCACGGCCAACCAGGCCGGGCTGCAACTGCCGACCGAGGACAAGAAGTAACTTCTGTTTCACCCCCAACTAGAAATCAACGAGGTTTGAAATGAAGAAAATCGCAATGTTGACCGGCGGCGGCGATTGCCCCGGTCTGAACGCAGTCATCCGCGGTGTCACCCGGCGCGCCTTGGCCGAGGGCTGGGAAGTCGTCGGCTTCCGCAACGGCTGGGCCGGTGTCATCAAGAACGATTCTTTCCCAATCGACCGGGCGCGCGTGGCCGGCATCCTGCATCTCGGCGGCACGATCCTCGGCACCTCCCGCACCAACCCGACGGACGAACAGCTCGATCTCATCGCCAACAATCTGAAGGCCGCCGGCGTCACCGTCCTCGTCGCCATCGGCGGCGACGACACGTTGAGCGTCGCGTCCCGCATCCACAAGCGCGGCGTGCCGGTCGTCGGCGTGCCGAAGACAATCGACAACGACATCGCCGGCACCGACCAGACGTTCGGGTTCGACACAGCCGTCAACATCGCCACCGAAGCCATCGACCGGCTCCACACGACCGCCGAGGCGCATAGCCGCGTGCTCGTGGTCGAGATCATGGGCCGGCAGGCGGGCTGGATCGCGCTGTACTCCGGTATCGCCGGTGGCGCCGACGTCGTGCTCCTACCGGAGTTTCCGCAGACGCTCGACTCGATCTGCGAGATCATCAAGAAGCGGCAGGCCAACGGCAAAAACTTCTCCATCGTCGCGGTCGCCGAAGGCTTCAAGCTCGAAGGCGAGAAGGAAGTGCTCCAGACCGACAAGCTCGACGCGTTCGGCCATGTCCGACTGGGCGGCGTCGCTGAGCGACTCTGCAAACTCATCGAAGACAAGACCGGCATTGAAAGCCGGTCGGTTGTGCTCGGCCACACCCAACGCGGCGGTACACCGACCGCCTACGACCGCGTGCTCAGCACCCGGTACGGCGTCAAGGCCGCCGAGTTGGCGATCTCCGGGCAGACCGGCAAGCTGGTTTCGCTGCGCGGGCAAGACGTGATTGGCGTCGATCTCGATCCGTTGATCACGCAGGTCATCGACAAGAAGACCGGTAAACCCAAGATGCGCATGGGCAACCGCAGCGTCTCGAAGGAACTGTACGACCTCGCCAAGGTCTTCTTCGGCTGAGACGGTGCTGCATGCCGCGGACGCGCCTCGCGAATAGCCGGTTGTACGGGTTCATCGACGCGGCGTATCTCGATGGACGACCGGCCCGCGAGTTGACGCGCTACCTTATTGCTGGGGGCGTTGACCTCATCCAGGTTCGCGCCAAGGAATACACCCACGCCAAGCGTGTCGCCTTGGCGTTGGAGGTGATCGGCGAAGCGTATGTGTCCCGCGTCCCGGTCATCATCAACGACGACATTGCGGCGGCGGTGGAAACCGGGGCCGATGGCGTGCATCTCGGGCAGGAAGACTGGGCGGCGACGCACCGCGAGCAGTTGGCCGGCGTGCGGATTGTCGGCCTCAGCACGCATTCGTTGGAGCAAGCCCGGCAGGCGGAGCGCGCCGGTGTGGATTACATCGGCGTCGGCCCGGTCTTCAGCACGAACACCAAGCCGGGCGTGCCGGCCGTGGGCTTACAGCTGATTACCGCCGTAGCGGGAGCGGTGAAGTTGCCGTTTTTTGCCATTGGGGGAATTACGCTCCATAATCTCGGCCCCGTCAAAGCCGCCGGGGCGACGCGGGTGGCGGTGGTATCGGCCATCTTGCGCGCGCCGGATGTCCAGCGGGCCGCCGCACAATTTAAGGAACAACTGACATCATGAGCTTGTTGATTACCGGTTCGATAGCGTTGGACAGTGTGAAAACCCCGATCGAGGAACATCACGACTTGCTCGGCGGGTCGGCGAGCTATGCGAGCATCGCGGCCAGCTTCTTCAGCCCGGTCAACATGGTCGGCGTCGTCGGCAGCGATTTCCCGAAGAAGTATCTCGACCTCTACCGGCAACGCGGCGTGAACCTCGACGGCTTGCAGGTGGTGGAGGGCAAGACGTTTCGCTGGTCCGGCGAGTATGAGTGGGATTTGAACAGGCGGCGGACGTTGTCGGTCGCGCTGAATGTGTTCGAGACGTTCAACCCCACCCTACCGGCTCACTACGCGGCGACGCCGTTTGTGTTTCTGGCGAACATCTCGCCGCAATTGCAAATGCACGTGCTCGGGCAGGTGAAGGCGCCGAAGTTTGTGGTGGCCGACACGATGGATCTGTGGATCGAGACGGCGCGGGAGCCGTTGCGGGAATTGCTGCGGCGAATCGATTGCCTTGTGCTGAACGAGAGCGAAGCCCGGGAGTTCACCAAGCAGACCAGTCTCATCAAGGCCGGTCGGCAGATCTTGCGGATGGGGCCAAAATACGTCGTCATCAAGAAGGGCGAGCACGGCAGCCTGCTATTCTCACACGACCTGTTCTTCAGCGCCCCGGCGTATCCGCTCGAAGACATCCACGACCCGACCGGCGCGGGCGATTGTTTTGCGGGCGCGTTGGCTGGTTATCTGGCCCGTGCCGGCAAGGTCAGCCACGAAACTCTTCGCAAGGCGGTCATCCACGGCAGTGTGGTGGCCAGCTACTGCGTCGAGGCGTTTAGCTTGAAGCGGCTGGAGCAGTTGACGCTGGCGGAGATCGAGCAGCGGTACCAACTGATCAAGCAGATGAGCCACTTTGAGGCGGCGTAGCCTCGAGCCGGTCGAGAATCGCGCTGATCGCGAGCGGCGAGTTACCAGAGAAGCGGTTGTTCACCGCGATGAACGCTTCGCCTTTGCTGTGCCGGACGACGCTCGCCACATCGTCAAACCCCTCCGGCCACGGGTCGCGCAGTTCGCCGTAGGGTTGCAGCAACCGGACCGCTTGTTCATAGGTTCGACCGGGACGCAGCAGGGCGCGAATGATGGTGAAGCCGGCCGTGAAAGCCCCCGGCATGGCAAGTTGCTCGCGGATGACCGGCATGTGGGTCCACGCGTTGAAGACATGCGCCACGGCATGACTCTGCAAACATTTGAAGTACTCCGGGGCCAGCAAGCTCCGCGTGCGAATCTCGACGCCATACCGCAGGCCGGTGGGCAGTTTGCCCAAGAACGTATCGAGCTCCTCCAGAAAGCGTGGGCGTGGTTGATGAAACTGCGGGAACTCGAAGACGATGTAGCCGACCTTCGCCTGATGGGGTTGAAGCCGGTCGAGGAAGTGTTCCCGGAGCAGGTCAGCGTTCAGGAAGTCCGGGTTGCCGTCGGCCGGTGAGGTGATTTGCTCGGGGGCTTTGAATCCGAATTGAAACGCAGCCGGCACTTGCGCAAAGAGTTTGTCCCAGAAGGCGGCGGGATAGAATTTGTAGAACGCGAAATCGCCGCACACCGTGGGAAAGACCTCCGCGTATTCCGTGAGGCAGTCCTGTTCGAATTTCTTCTGCGAGAGTTTACCTCGCACGAGATACCGGCTGGGATCGTAGATTTGGCCAAGCCAGCCAGTGTACTTCCACGAAGAACCACCGAAACGGACGCCACGGCTGGCCCAAGTCGCCAGCCGCTGGCTTAATGATTCACGGAACTCCCGGCCGGGGCGGGGCAGGAAATCAAGTTGTTGCACGTCCCGAAAATAAAACACGCCCGGCTCCGTGAGAAGCCGGGCGTGTGAATTTTTGCTCGAATCAGCTCTGCTTGCGGCGAATCGCGGCAAACAGGCCCAAGCCCGCGAGCGTCAGGATGAAGCCGGCCGGCTCCGGGATCGAGGACGCGTCGTGGGAGAACGGGGCGAACTTATCCACCGCGCCGCCGTCGGTCTTGGTATAGAGGTCGAAGTGCAACTCGACGTTGTCTGCCAAACCGGTCTTGTCCACGGTGAACAACTTGGCAAACGCCGTCCCATTCACATCGAACGTCGGGCCGCCGGGATTGGTCGCCGCGTTGTAGAGCAGCACCTTGCCGGCATCCGACAGATCGAACGTGAAGCTGAACTCCTTGTAGAAGTTCGCGAATTGGCCGTGCTTTGGCAGGCCGTTGGGGGTGCCCGCCAGCATGTCGGACGTCACGTTGACGGTTGTGCCATTGAACACGAAGCTGCCGCCTGAGAACGCCGTGGTGGTCTTCGGGATCAAAGAAACCGCGATGTAGAAGGTGCTGCCACTTGCCGGCGCATCGCCCGAAGTCGGGTTGAGGATCGCCGCGAGGCTGAACACATCAGCCGATGAAATGATGTCTTCCTCAACGGGATCGTAGGTTCCACCGACGATGTCCAACTGCAACGCCGGCTCAGCCTTGGCAATGCAAGCGCTCGCGAACACGGCTACAATGACTGCTTTAACTGTATTTGAGCTAAACATGCGCGGACTCTCTTTCTCCTATTGTTAAGCCAATCAAGAATGGTTCTCCTTTGATTGGTGGATTGTCTGAATAATTAACGCGACGCACCCGGACAGGAGGTTTCGCCACCACTCATTCGCTAGGCGAATAACTACATGAGCTTCTGGGCCGGGACAAGGGAATTCTTGTCGGAACTTATTGAAAGCCCGGTAGCAAGGAACCGGCGAGTACCGTTGTGCCAAGTTCGACGTGCGTGTCGAGGTAGGCTATGTCAAAACGGTTGAAATGCCGACGGGTGGCGATTGTGTTATTGAAACGGTCGATGTCCTTGTACTGCTTGCTCGGGTTGACGTTGGAATACCAAACGCCATTCTGGGCGTTATTCAGGTCATCGCCATCCATCAGCAGCACCAGGGAAGCGGCGTCACACCGGCTCAGTCTTGTGCCGGTCATGTACAGTTCGTAGTTATAGGCGAAGCTGGTGCCGACGGTAATCGGGTTGTTATTTGCGTCCAAAAGCGAGAACTGCGCGGGTGACTTGTCGGTGGGACAGAGTAACAGTTTCGTGTTGCTGATCGGGCCCAGATTAGCAGGTGCGGACCACCGGCCATTGAGATGCACCTTGAGATGAACCCCGCCGCCGCTGCCATTCGTGAACACAGTGCCGCCAAAGTAACACGGCAGAGCCTCGTTGTTGTCGCCGGCGTAAAGCACCATGGCGGTGGACAGCTGGCGTTGATTGCTGGCGCACAGCACACGGCGGGCGCGCTCCCGCGCCGAGGAAAGTGCCGGCAGCAGTATCGCCGCCAAGAGACCGATGATGACGACCGTCACCAATAACTCAATCAAAGTGAATGCCGAGCGCGCCGCTGGATTGCGACGCGCTCGGCATGATGAAACGTTTTGCAGGCCACTCATTGCCACACGTGGAAACCGTCGTGGGCGACGTGGCCCGGACAGAACCGCTTGGTTAGCTGCGTTTGCGCCGGATGACGCTGAACAAGCCCAACCCCGCGAGCGTCAGGACGAAGCCGGTCGGCTCAGGGATGTTGATCTCCGTCAAAGAGGTGCCGTATTGGAACCGGACGTTGGAGATTTGATCCAACGAGAAACCTTCCGGCAGGCCGCTGAGGACAAACTTCGCGCCGTTTGCAATGAGCGCCCGCCCGCTGATGCCGCCGTTGTCATTGCCGGTGGAGTCGGACAGGGTTGTCAAACCATAGGCAACGCCATCTGGTGGGGTGCCGCCGTCATTTGGCAGCGAGCCGTTCGGGAATAAATCACCCGAACCAAACAGGCCGAAGCCCGCGGCGGAGATACCGTACGCTGCGTTGCCGGGAGCACCGGACAATCCGCTCTTGTAGGCCCACTGGTTGCCGATCGCGCCATCGCCGGGAGTCGTCCCGTTCTTGATGGTGCTGCTGAGCGTCAGTACGCCCGACACCGCGGTCAGGGCCGGTGAGCCGCTGATGTCGAACGACACAGCGGTCAGGATGTCTTGGCCATCGTTGGGATCGTAGGTCCCCAAGTTGGCGAGCGTGATCTCCAAGTTGGAGCCATTGATGACAAAGTCGGCTTGCGCGGAGAGCGCTTCACCGTTGTTGCCGGTGCCGGTTGCTGAAACCGTCACGGCCTTCGCCGAGATGCCACTGCAGACGAGTGCCGCAATTGCGGCAGCGGAGATGAACTTCTTAAGCTTCATAATAGAATAACCCTTTCGATTGATTGTTAGTTGCTCTTCGAATCGCTTCCCTACACCGACGCTTCTTATACCACAACTTTGCCCCCAAGCAAGTAATCTATTGGCTTACAGGGCAAGGTGGTAACCCTCTCGCGCTTTCATTAGTTCAGTGAATTGCTCGGCAAGTCCGCCACCCAATCTGTGTGGCCGTCCAGAAACAGCAGATTGAGCCGCTTCGAATGGCGCCGGATGACGGCTTGTTGGTTCATCAGCGCGACGTTGGCGGTGTTGGGGTTTGAGCCGCACGCACCGCAGTAATCACCGGCATGGCTCAGGTGCGCGGGGAGGGCGTTGATGCTAATCGAGATCGTGTTGCCGCCGTTGTGGCAGATGGTGACCTTGTTGTTCGTGTCCGGCAGGCAAAGGGTTCCCCACCATAAGCCCGAGCCCATGGCGTTGGGGTTGCCGTCCCACAAGAGCGCGATGGAAGACGGCAACAGGTTGCTGATTCGGTCGCCATTCATCATCGGCAAGAGATTGTAGCTGTAACTGCAGAGCGTGCCACTGATCGTCGTCTTCGTCTGGTCAGTCGGGCACTGCAACAACGCCGCGGTGGCCGAGGGGCCGATGTAGGCAGTCGTCCACGGCGCCACGTTCGTCACGGTGTACTGGTCGGGACCGCTCGTGGTGACCTTGTAAAAATACGGTGGCAACTGCCCATTGTTATCGGCCACGTACATATTCATGGAAACCGACAGCTGCCGGAGATTGCCGAAACATTTCACGCGCCGTCCCGATTCGCGGGCCGCCGACAACATCGGCAACACCGTGGCGGCCAAGAGCAGCAACACCGCGACGCACACGAGCAACTCCACCAACGTCAGGCCGGTCTTCGATTTGGCGAGCGCCTGATCCATGGCGTCAGTACAGGAACACAATCGGATCATCCGACGGTTTACGCTTCGAGGTTGACCGAAGCGGCTTGGTTGGCTTTGTCGGCGGTGTGGCGGACGGCGACTGACCCCGCTGCCGCCGGCGAGCCGCGAGGAGCGTCAACAAACCGGCGGCATACATCGTCAGCACGCCCGGCTCGGGAATCACGAACAGGTAATGAATGCCGTTGATGGAGTTGTCGTACGTCGGGTTGTTTTCGAGAAGGATGTTCGCCAGCGACCAGTCGTTGGACTTTTTGACGTACACCTGCACGTTCGTGCCAATAATCAGCAGCGAGTTCTGACCGAGGATCAGGTTTTCCAAATATAACCCGGCCATCTTGTTGTCGTCCGGTCCCGGGCCGAGCAGGCTGAAGGCATCCGTGACGCGGACGGTGCTAAAGTTGGAAATCTCCAGCGTGCCAAGCGCGAAGTTGGTGCTCAACCCTACGAGCGAGGTCAGGTCCACGATGTTGGTGGCGTTCGGCACGCCCGGGCCGGCGATGGAGGGAAAATCAATCCCGGCAACCGTAAACGTCTGCGTGCTGCCGGTGTCGTTGCCGAACAGGAACTTCCCGGCCGTCGTGTCGAACAAATTGCTCTGCGTGCTGACGTTGATGAAATCGTTGCTGAACACATACACGTCCCCGGCCGACATCTGGATGTAGCCACTGCTCGTCACCGTCAACGTGTTCTCGAACGTGTTCGTCGTCGGGTCGGTGATCCACGCGCCGGCGTTGACGACCTGCCCCTTGAACGTGCCGCCGCCGTTGTTCATCGTGAACGTACCGGTATTCGTGAACACGCCCGCGACCACCAACTGTTGCTGGTCCGCGTTGACCACCCCGCCGGCTGCGTTGACAAACGTCGCGCCACTCAGCGTCAACGTCTGCCCCGCGCTTTGCGCCAGCAACGTGCCGCTGTTCACCAATCGCGACGTGATCGTGCCGTACCCGGTGACGATCCGCGCCGCATTGTTGCTAATCGTGCCGCCGATCACCGTCCCGCCACTGAGAATGACATGGCCGTTATTAAGCCATGACTGGACGCCATTGGCCTGCAACGTTCCGCCGGCGCTGGCTTCGAGCGTGCCGGTGGCCTGGTTGCCGGTTAGCGTCTGGATGAACAACGTCCCGCCCGTGGCGCGAATGAAGCCGGGGTTCGAGACCGCGGCGCTCACCGTCCCGTACCCGGAAATCGTCCCGTAATTATGCACCGGCCCGCCGTCGATCGTCCCGCCGAGCATCGCGGTGAACGACTTCAGGTTCAACTGCCCGCCGTTCACTGTGATCGTCGCGTTGTAATCGAGCGCCGCGTCGGCGGCAATCGTGCCGTTACCGCGCACCGTCCCGGCCACCGTGAACGTCCCGCCCGTCAACACGCCGCCGTTCAAATTCACATACCCGGTCGCCCCGTTCGTCCAAGCCGGCACCACATTCAACGTGCCGTCCACGTTCACGCGCCCGGTCTGTACCGGCGCCACGAACAAATCCAACTGCCCGCCGCTGCTCGCCGTGATCGTCCCGTTGTTCACCAAGACCGCCCGGCTGCTGCCCGTGCCGCCGAGCGAACCATTGTTGACGATGCTCGCCCCGGCGACGCTGCCGCTGATCAAGTTCACGTTTCCATTCAACACCGCCCCGGCCGACGAATTCGTCAGCACGCCGCTGCCGGTCACCACCAGCAGGTTCGGATTCAGCGTCTTGCCATTCAGGTCAAACGCGCCGCCCGTCACCGACCCGGTGCCCGTGATCGTCGTCGTGTCGTTCAACGTCACCGTGCCCGACGTGACGAGATCGTTGCTGAAAGCGCCTTGCACCACGAGCCGGCCCGTATTCGTCACCGCGTTCAGGAAGAACGTGTTCGCCGTCACCGCCACCGTCGCCGC
>OMJI01000160.1 GCA_900299315.1 Verrucomicrobiota bacterium
AGCTCGATCTCCTTGGCGACGGTGACGCCGTCCTTGGTGATCGTGGGGGAGCCGAACTTCTTGTCGAGGACGACGTTCCGGCCCTTGGGCCCGAGCGTGACCTTGACCGCGCGGCTCAGTTTCTCGACGCCGCGCAACAACGCCTTGCGCGCGTCTTCATCAAACATCAATTGCTTCGCTGCCATTGTGAATCACTCCTTTGGGTTGGTTGAAATGTCGCTTATTCCAGCACGCCGAGGATGTCGTCCTCGCGCATGATGAGATAGTCTTTGCCATCCACTTTGATCTCGGTGCCGCCGTACTTGCTGAACAACACGCGGTCACCCTTCTTCACGTCCATCGGGATCAGCTTGCCGCTGTCATCGCGCTTGCCGGCGCCGACGGCGACAATCTTGCCTTCTTGGGGTTTCTCCTTGGCGGTGTCCGGGATGATGATCCCGCCCTTCTTCACTTCTTCCTGCTCCACCGGTTGCACCAGCACCCGGTCGCCTAATGGCTTCACGTTCATGTTTTTTCTTTGCTCCTGTTCTTGGGTTACGGTTTAAGGTTTTCTGTAGCCGCAGCGTAAGCTGCGGCCGAAGCTCACGCTTCGGCTACAGACTGCTTCACTTCTTCTTATCGTCGTCCACCATCTCGAAGTCGGCATCCACCACATCGCCGTCTTTCTTCTTCGGCTCCGACTTCGGTTCCTCCGCCTTCGCGCCGCCGGTACTGCTCTTCTCGCGGGCCTTGGCGTAGATGTCCGACGACACGGCGTGCCACGCCTCGGTCAACTGCTCCTCGGCGGCCTTCATCGCGTCGAACTCCTCGTTCTTTAACGCGTCTTTCACCTTCGCAATCGCGTCTTCGAGCTTCTTCTTCTGCTCGTCGCTGATGATGTCCTTGTGCTCCTTCATCAACTTCTCGGTCTCGTACACGCGGGCGTCGCACCGGTTCTTGAGCTCCACCTTCTCGCGCAACTTCTTGTCCTCTTCGGCGTGCGCCTCCGCATCTTGCCGCATCTTCTCGACCTCGTCCTTCGAGAGGCCGCTCGACGCGGTGATGGTGATCTTCTGCGACTTGCCGGTGCCGAGGTCCTTGGCGCTGACGTGCAGGATGCCGTTCGCATCGATGTCGAACGTCACCTCAATCTGCGGCACACCGCGCGGTGCCGGTGGGATTTCCGTGAGATGGAACCGGCCGATTGACTTGTTGTCGCGGGCAAACTGCCGTTCGCCCTGCAACACATGCACCTCCACGCTCGTCTGGCTGTCGGATGCGGTGGAAAAGATTTCGCTCTTCTTCGTCGGGATCGTCGTGTTACGTGGAATCAGGACGGTGGAGACATTCCCGAGAGTCTCGATGCCGAGCGACAGCGGCGTCACGTCGAGCAACACGATATCCTGCTTCACCTGGCCGGTAAGCACGCCGCCTTGAATAGCCGCGCCGACTGCGACGACTTCGTCTGGGTTCACGCCCTGATGCGGCGCCTTGCCGATCAACTTCCGGGCGGTCTCGACCACCTTCGGCATGCGCGTCATGCCGCCGACGAGCACCAGCTCGTCCACCTTGTCCATCGTCACCTTCGCGTCGCGCAACGCCGCCTCGACCGGCTTGATGGTTCGCTCGACCAGCTCATCGCAGAGTTGTTCGAGCTTGGCGCGCGTGAGCTTCTTGACGATGTGCTTCGGCCCGGAGGCGTCGGCGGTGATGAAGGGCAGGTTGATCTCGTACTCCTGCGAGCTGGAGAGCGCGATCTTGGCTTTTTCGGATTCTTCCTTGATCCGCTGCAACGCATCCGGCTGCTTGCTGAGATCGGCGCTGGTCTCCTTCTTGAAATCGTCGATGATCCACGTCATCACATGCTCGTCGAAGTCGTCACCACCTAGGTGAGTGTCGCCGTTGGTGGACATGACTTCGAACACGCCATCGCCAATTTCCAAAATCGAAATGTCAAACGTGCCGCCACCGAGGTCATACACCGCGATGCGCTCGTCCTTCTTCTTGTCGAGCCCGTACGCCAGCGAGGCGGCCGTCGGCTCGTTGATGATACGCAGCACTTCGAGCCCGGCGATCTTGCCGGCATCCTTCGTGGCTTGGCGCTGGGAGTCGTTGAAGTAAGCCGGGACGGTGATGACCGCTTTCTCGATCTTCTCGCCGAGATACGCTTCCGCGTCGGCTTTCAGCTTCGCCAAAATCATCGCGGAGATTTCCGGTGGGGAGAATACTTTCTCCTCGCTGCCGGCTTTCACCTTCACTGCCGCATCGCCGTTGCTGGCGCGTACGACTTGATAGGGCATGCGTTTCCGTTCTTGATCGATCTCGTCGTACTTCCGCCCCATGAACCGCTTGATGGAGTAGATGGTATTCTGCGGGTTCACGACGGCTTGCCGTTTGGCGGCTTGGCCAACAAGCCGCTCGCCGGTCTTCGTGAATGCGACGACTGACGGCGTTGTCCGCGCGCCCTCGGCATTCGGGATGACTACCGGTTCGCCGCCTTCGACAACCGCCATGCACGAGTTAGTCGTGCCCAAATCAATTCCTAATACTTTTGCCATGGGGATAAATCTCCGTCCGACAGTTTAGCTATGGCTGTGCCATCGCGGTAAGTTGTTGCAAGCCAACGAATCAGCGACAAGTCGATAGAGACACTGGCACAGCCCTAAACTTGGAACTGTGCCACACGCGCCACAGTGTCACACATGGGGAACTCTCAGGCAGCTTGCCACGCAGGAGCACCGCTGGTATAGGTCAACCCTCGAAATCGCCGGTCGTATCTGCGGAGAGGTGCCAGAGCGGTTGAACGGGCTGGTCTCGAAAACCAG
>OMJI01000161.1 GCA_900299315.1 Verrucomicrobiota bacterium
AATACTCGCCGTGGTCGGCATGGCTGTCGGCGGATTGTGGTCGTGCTTCTTCCAGCCGGATGTTGTGACGATTCTCGCGTGGTACCCGGTGTTGGCGTTGGTGGCCGCGACGCTGCTTCACGGCTGGATCCGTGACAATGTCGGGCGAGTTGCTTGGGAGGGCTGGACCTTTGCGTTGCCGCGAACCAAAGAGATGATCCGACGGCGCGAACCACCCCGGCGTGTGACGTGGGGAAGATTGCGCATCCCGGAGGACTGGGCTCGCGGGTTTGTCTATGCGGGAGCGTTGTCCGTTACCGGCTTGCCGCTCGCGTATTATCTCACCTTGGCACGGCCGGCTGCGGAATACCGGAATGCCCGTCCCGACCCGCTCCAGACCGCAATCGAACTGGGGGTGATGGTGATGACAGATGAGCCGGAGTATCTGGCGTGGTACGGCAAGCGACCGGCCATTGCCTTGTGCCAAAACGAGGCGGATTGGGAGCAGATCGAGCGCGTGACGGGACCGGTCCAAGCGGTGTTTCTCACGCCGACATTTTGGGAGCGCCCGCTCCGTGAACGACCGGAGTGGTGGGCATGGCTGGCTTCACCACGCGGTGCGTACCGGAATCTATCGCTGGCGACTTCGCCGCCGCTGTATGGATTGCTGCGCGTGCGCCAACCGGAAACGACCGATGCCGAATTGGCGCGGTTGCAGGCTGAAGTTCTCGTCTCGCCGAAGTTGGTGGAGGCGCACGTGCGGTTGGCGCAGGCGTACCGGGAACGCGACCGGCTCCGCGAAGCCGCCGCCGAGTTTCAGGAGGCGCTCCAACTCGATTCGCGGAGTGTGCCGGGAATTGTTGGGCTGTGGGAAGTTACCGCGACGCGGAACATCCCCGGCAACGTCGTTGGCCTCGTCCAGCGGGTGACGCAGCTGCGTCTGGCGCAGGACACCAACCGGCTTTTGTACGCAGATATGCTGGCGGCACTGGAAGGCGCCATCGGCACGCACCCCACGGAGCCGTGGCTGCTCCTGCAGGCGGCGTTGGCGCGGGCGAAACTCGGACAGTGGGACATGGTCGATCCGTACTTGAAACGGTTGGCGGAATTGGCCCCGCCGACGTTACCGGCCCAGTTGATCATGGCGGACCTCTATCTGGGTGAGGGGATGTTGGACCAAGCGGCGGCGGAGCTGACGAAGTTTCTGGAAGGTCAGCCCGACAACGCGTTTGCCCACGAAGCCCTTGGGCGGGTTCGCTGGGAAAAGCGCAACTACGCCGATGCTCTGGCAGAGTTTCAACGTGCCCGCCGGCTGCGACCGAAATGGGACGCGCCGTATCTCAAAGCGGGCTACGCGCACTTGCGGCTCGGCGAACCGGCTCAGGCGATCGAGCAGTTCACCAAGGCGCTGCGGCTGACCCCGCACGCGGACGCGGCGCAGTTGGGCATCGCGGAGGCGCACGAGGCGCAGGGACAATTCCCGGCAGCGGTCGCGGTGTATGACGAAATTCTGAAGGCCAATCCGAAACACATGATCGCGCTTAACAACCTCGCGTTCCTGCTCGCGGAGCACCGGCTCGATGGCGAGCGGGCGATTGCGTCGGCGGAGCGCGGCATGAAGGAGTACCCGCAGTCACTCAAGCTGAAGGACACGCTCGGCTGGGCGTACTACCGGGCAGGCCGTGTTGCCGACGCGGCAAAGGTCCTAGGCGAGGCGTCGAAAGCGGCTCCCGACAACATCACCATCCGAGTTCACCTGAACGAGGTGTTGCGCGCGGCCGCGGCTACTGGCTCTCCTTGAGCACGACGAAAGTCGAGGCACCGGCTCGTTTGACGTAGAGCAGAGCTCCCTTTTCCGGCGTGGTCTTGCCGAGCGCCGCCTTGAACTGCTCGGCGGTGCGGACCGGCTCACGGTTCACCTCGGTGATGACGTCGCCGCGTTGGAGTCCCTTCTCGGCGGCGAGGCTGTCCTCGGCGACATCGTTGACGAGCACGCCTTCCGACTCAGTAAGATTGAGCTTGGTCGCGATGTCTTTCGATAACGTCTGAACCGTCAGCCCCCAGATGGTCTCCGGCTTGGCTTCCTCGGGGCGGGGAGTGCGCTGCGAAGCAAATTGCGGCTGGTCGGGCAGTTCGCCGGTACTGAGCGCGACCTTGACCGGCTTGCCGTCGCGCAGGACGCTGAGGTTGACGCTCTGGCCAACTTGTTTGCGCAAGACCTGGCGCTGCAGATCGCGCGGAGATTTCACCGGGACGCCGTCCACGGCGACAATGATGTCGGCCGGCTTGAGATCGCTCTTGGCGGCCGGGGTGTTCGGGTAGATGGCGCGGATGACGACGCCGTCTTTGACGTCTTTCAGCGTCTCCGCCAGTTCTTTGTTATCGGCCAGCGCCTCGATTTGGACGCCGAGCCACGGCCGGACAATCTTGCCGTCGCGGATGAGTTTTTCGGCGCTGTCGAGGGCCATGTTGATGGGGATGGCGAAGCCGATGCCGCGGTTGAGGCCGCGGATGAGGGTGTTGATGCCGATGACGCGGCCTTCGATGTCGCAGAGCGGGCCGCCGGAGTTGCCGGGGTTGATGGCCGCATCGGTCTGGATGTAATCCTCATACGCGCTGCCGGTCCGGCTCCAGACAGCGCTGCGTTCCTTGGCGCTGACGAAGCCGACGGTGAAGCTGTAATCGAGCTGGTAAGGCGCGCCGATGGCAATCGCCCACTGGCCGACTTTGACTTCGTCGCTGTTGCCGAAATTGGCCGCCGGCAAGTCCTTGCCTTCGACCTTGATCACGGCGACGTCGGTGCGGTCGTCGGAGCCGATCCGTTTGGCTTCGAACTCCCGGCCGTCTTTGAGACGGACTTTGATCTCGGTGGCGCCGTTGACGACGTGGTTGTTGGTGAGAATGTAGCCGTCCTTGCGCATGATGATGCCGGAGCCTTGGCTGTCCGTGTCGCGTTGTTCCGGCATCGGCATCCCGTGGTGCCGGAAGAAGAATTTGAACGGCGAATCTTCCGGTGTCTCTTCGTTCTCGCCCTCGGATTCGACGGCCGGCTTGTCGCTGGCTTTCTGTGTGGCGGTGATGACGACGACGGATTCGCTCGCATCGGCGGCGACGCTGACGAACGCGCTCTCCAACTGGCGCGCGAGATCGAGGGCGCGGCTGTCGGTCTTGGCAAAGGTGGTGGCAGCCGCCAGCAGGGCGGACACGATGAGGATACCGTTCAACTTGTTCATGGTAATGCGGCGTAGGATAGCATCGGGTCGGTACGTTGACAAACCCTCTGATTCCGCTACCCTCGCTTGCGATGAGTGTCACGGTCACAGCGGCCTCCTTGGCGGAACGGGTGCGGGAGTTGAAGCGACTGCGCAACGCCGTCATCCTCGCCCACAACTACCAGATTCCCGAAATCCAGGACGTGGCCGATTACGTCGGCGACTCGCTGGGCTTGTCCTTCAAGGCAAAGGAATCGGATGCGGACGTGATTCTCTTTTGCGGCGTCCACTTCATGGCGGAGACCGCCAAGATTGTGAACCCGGCCAAGACCGTCATCCTGCCGGACTTGGAAGCCGGCTGTTCATTGGCGGATTCCTGCGACGCCGCGGCGTTGGCGCGTTGGAAAGCGGATCATCCCGGCGTTGTCGTCGTCGCCTACATCAATTGCACCGCCGCTGTCAAAGCGCTGACCGATATCATCTGCACCTCCGGCAACGCGGTGCGCGTGGTCAACTCCATCCCGCGCGATAAACAGATTCTCTTCGTACCGGACCAGAACCTTGGCCAATGGGTCATGCAAGAGACCGGTCGGGAGATGATCCTCTGGCCGGGAGCGTGTTCGACGCACGTGCTGTTCACTCACAAAGCCATTTTCAATCTCAAGCAGCAACATCCCCAAGCCAAGATCGTCGCCCACCCGGAATGCCTCCCGGCGGTGCGGATGGTGGCCGACGAAGTGTGCTCGACCGAGAAGATGGTCAGCTATTGCCGGTCATCGCCCGCCCCGGAGTTCATCATCGTCACGGAGGCCGGGATGCTGCATCGGCTCAAAAAAGAATGTCCCGGCAAGACCTTCATCCCGGGGCCGACAGATTCCTGCCACTGCAACGAGTGTAGTTTCATGAAAAAGAACACACTCGAAAAGTGCGTGGCCGCCCTCGAACACCTCGCGCCCGAGATCATCCTCGACGAACACATCCGCCGCCGGGCGCTGGTTCCCATTGAGCGCATGATGTCACTGGGCCGGTAACTTTATGAAAACACTCCTCGCGTTCCTTCTGGTGGCCACGGTCGCTGTGGCCGATTTGTCTGAATTCAAAACAGCCGATGACTTGTGGAAGCACATCGAGAAGCTCCAGAACGGCCCGGAGAAAAAGGCCGAGTCCCAAGAGGAAATCCGGCAGATCATCCGCGAGTTCGGGAAGGACGTCGTCGCGGCGACCGAGGAGTTTGAGAAGCACTACCCGACGGACGCGCGCCGGTGGGAGTCACAATTGTTCCGGCTGGAGTTGACGCTCTTGCAGGCGCAGGTCGAGGAGACAACCCCGGACTACGCCGCCGCGTTGAAACAATTGGAGAGCATCATCGCCGCGCCTGATGTCAGCTCCTACGCCAAGCGCCAAGCGCGCGCCATGAGCCGGGAGCTGCAGAGCCAGCAGGCGGCGGCGGCCAAGATGAAGGATCTGCAATCCAAGCCGCTCGACCTCAAGTTCACCGCCGTGGACGGCAAGGAAGTCGATCTCGCCAAGTTGCGCGGCAAGGTTGTGCTGGTGGATTTCTGGGCGACGTGGTGCGGCCCGTGCGTCCGCGAAGTGCCCAACGTGGTCGCCACCTACCAGAAGTACCGGGAAAAGGGCTTCGAGATCGTCGGCATCTCGCTCGACAAGGACAAGGATCGCATGCGGGCGTTCACCGAGAAATCCCAGATGACGTGGCCGCAGTATTTCGACGGCCAAGTCTGGGAAAACGCCATCAGCACCCGCTTTGAGATCCACTCCATCCCGACGATGTGGCTGGTGGACAAGAAAGGTTTCGTGCGGAACACCGGCGCCCGCGGCGGCGAACTCGGTGCCGCCGTCGAGAAGTTGCTCGCCGAATGACCCCGCCAATCGTCCAGATTCGCGAGCTCTCCAAGCTCTACCGGCACGGGGACATTGATGTCACGGCGCTGGATCGGATCACGCTGGATATCTTGGCCGGGGAGTTTCTGGCGTTGATGGGGCCGAGCGGGTCGGGGAAGAGCACCTTGTTGCACATCATTGCGGGGATCGACCGGCCGACCTCGGGCGAATGTCTCGTGCAAGGTACGGATGTGGCGAACCTGAGTGAGACAGCGTTGGCCGAGTGGCGCAACCGGAACGTGGGGTTTGTCTTTCAAACCTTCAATCTGGTCCCAGTTCTTACCGCCTACGAGAACGTCGAACTGCCACTGCTGCTCACCTCGCTATCCAGTCGCGAACGCCGTGGTCACGTCGAGGCCGCTTTGGAATTGGTTGGTTTGAGCGACCGGATGAAGCACCTGCCCCGGCAGATGTCCGGCGGCCAGGAGCAACGCGTCGCCATCGCCCGAGCCTTGGTGACCGACCCCACGTTGATCGTCGCCGACGAACCGACCGGCAATCTCGACGCTCACTCTGCCGCGGACGTGATGATTCTGCTCCAGCGACTGAACCGCGAAATGGGCAAGACCGTCATCATGGTCACCCACGATCCACGCGCCGCCGCCTACGCGCAGCGGACGGTGCATCTGGAGAAGGGCGAGATGTTGAACGACAGCGGTCAGTCGTCAGTTGTCAGTCATCAGTAGTAAGGAGGACTCGCGTGCAAGAGTTTCATAAACTCGCAGTCTGGCAGAAGAGTCATCGGCTGACCTTGGCGGTTTATCGGGGCACTGCATCTTTCCCGAAGGCCGAACTTTTCGGGATGACGAGTCAGATGCGGCGGGCTGCGGCATCAATTGAGATGAACATCGCAGAGGGGTGCGGCAGAGATGGCCGCGTCGAGTTGGCTCGATTCCTTCGGATCGCGGCTGGTTCGGCCAGTGAATTGGAGTGTCAGGTGGAAATTGCTCGGGATCTTGGATTCCTGAAGCCCGCGACGGCGATGGAGTGGGCGGGCGCAGTCATTGAAATCAAGCGGATGCTCACCGGCTTGGTTAAGAAACTGAGCACTGAGGACTGACGACTGATGACTATTACCGGTTTCGTCCTGCGCAATGCTTGCCGGAATAAGCGGCGGTTGATTTTGACGGTGCTGAGCGTCTCGATCAGCTTGTTCTTGCTGACGATTTTGCTGACGGCGCTGAAGTTGATGGTGGAACCGCCGACGACGGAGCAGGCGAGCTTGCGGATTGTGGCCCGGCACCGGGTGTCGTTGGCAAATGTTCTACCGGAAAAGTACCAGTACCGGATCGAGCGGATGCCGGGGGTGGAGTACTGCTCGAAGTTCACCTGGTTCGGCGGAATCTACATCGACGAGGCGTCTAGCAACTTTGCGCAGTTCGCCTGTGACCCGGAGCGGATTTTCCGGATCTTCCCGGAAGCGATTGTCGATCCCCGGCAGGAGGAAGAGTTCGTCAAAGAGAAGACCGCGTGCATCGTCGGGCGCAAGGTGGCGGAGCGGTTCGGGTGGAAGGTGGGCGACCGGATCACGTTGCTGGGTCAGTTGTGGCCGTGCGATCTGGAGCTGGTGGTGCGCGGTTTCTATCACAGCGAAGGGCTCGACGAGACGCTGGTGTTTTTCCATCACGATTATTTCGATGAGTTGCTCGGCAAACGGGGGATCGTGGGCACGTTCTGGATCAAGGTGACAAATGCCGACGTGATTCCCGGGTTGATCGACCGGATCGATGCCGCGTTTCGCAACACGGACGCCGAGACGAAGACGGAGACGGAGCGCGCGTTCCAACTCGGCTTCATCTCGATGATTGGAAATGTGAAGTTGTTCATCGGGTCGATTTGCACGGTGATCGTGTTCACGATGTTGCTGGTGACCGCCAGCACGATGAGCATGGCGATCCGGGAGCGGCTGCGGGAGATTTCGGTGCTCAAAGCGCTCGGGTTTACCGGGGTGATGATCTTCGGGTTGATCCTCGCTGAATCTTGCGGCTTGGCGCTGACCGGTGGGGTGCTCGGGTGTTTCGGCGCCAAGGTGCTCGCGGAGACGCTGGACGTGTACAAGCTCTCGAAAGGTTTTCTACCGATGTTCCCGGTGACAGCGGAGATTCTCACCGCCGGCATGCTCGTCGCGCTCGGGCTGGGTGTGATCAGCAGCCTGGCCCCGGCTTACACGAGTTTGCGGACGAGCGTGGTGACCGGCTTGAAGGAGTTGGATTAATGGCTGTCCCGCTGAAATATAATCTCCGCAGCCTGCGCGTCCGCTGGCGGACGACGGTGGCGACGACGCTCGGGGTGGCGTTGGTGGTGGCAGTGTTTGTGATGGTGATGTCGCTCGACCGGGGTATGCGTTCCACGTACATCAATACCGGCGACGAGCGCAACGTGTTGGTGTTGCGGAAAGGCTCCACAGCCGAGTCGAGCAGCCAAGTCAGCCGCGACGAGGCGCGGCGGATCCGGTATGTGCCCGGCGTGGCGCGGAACGCGGCCGGTGAGCCCATCGCGTCGGCCGAGATCATTGTGTTGGCGTTGCTCGAACGGGTCGGCGGCGGGAGCGCGAACGTGCAGGTGCGAGGGATCGGGCCGATTGGCCGGGAACTTCGGCCGAGCGTGCAGATTGTCGAGGGGCGGATGTTCGAGCCCGGGCGGCGCGAGTGCATCGTCAGCCAGAAGATTGCCGAGCGGTTCAAACATTGCCGGGTCGGCGAGACGTTTCGCAGCGGCAAGACGGAGATGCACGTGGCCGGCATATTCGACGCGAAGCGGACCGCGTATGAATCGGAAATCTGGATGGACGCCGACGAGTGCCGGGAGGTGTTCAAGCGCGATTTCTACGGCTCGGTGTTGCTGCGGCCGGTCAGCGTGTCTGCAGCGGAGGACATCGCGGAGCGGTTGCACAAGGACAAGACGTTGAACGTGAAAGTGGTCACGGAGACGGCGTACTACCGGGAGCAGACGAAATCGGCGGGCTTGTTTCAATTCCTCGCCTCGTTCCTTGCAGTCATCATGAGCATCGGGGCGGCGTTCTCGGCGATGAACACGATGTACGCGGCAGTGGGGGCGCGGACGCGGGAGATCGGGACGTTGCGCGTGCTGGGGTACCGGCGGCGGGAGATTTACATCTCGATCCTGATTGAATCGATCCTGCTTTCGCTGATTGGCGGAGTCGTGGGTTGTGTGTTGTCGCTGCCAATGAACGGATTGGCCACCGGTACGATGAGCCAGACGACGTTTGCCGAGGTGGCGTTTGAATTTCGGATTACCGGTGAGCTTTTGGCGAAAGGCTTGGTTTTCGCACTGGTGATGGGGGTCCTGGGTGGATTGCTACCGGCGCGACTGGCGGCGCGGAAGCCGGTACTTGACGCGTTGCGCGCCGTCTGAGAATGATGCGTACAATGAGCGACGTCAGAGAAGATAACCTCACGCGGTTGCGGATCGCGCCCGAGCAGAAAGCCCGGCGGAAGTCGGGGCCGGTGGTTCTGCTGTTAATCGTGTTGCTGCTAGTCCTCGGCGGTGGCTTGGCGTTGATCGGCACGCGGAAGTCGACGGCTGACGCAAAGAAGCCCGAGCCGGTAGCTACCGCGCCCGCGGCACCGACGAAGGCCGGGGACTCGATCCTGACTGTGACCGGCTATGTGATCCCGCGCGCGCGAATCGAAATCAGCCCGAAGTTCATGGCCACCGTGAAGACCATCAACGTGAAGAAGGGCGACGTGGTGAAGGAGGACACGGTGATCGTCGAGTTGGAGGATGACGAGTACCGGGCTCGATTGCTGGAAGCGCAAGGCCGGTTGGCCCAAGCCGAGGCGAACTTGGCGAATGCGGAGATCAATTTGAAACGGGCGCTGGACTTGGAGCAAAAGAATGTGGAGAGCGTGCAGACCGCCGACGATGCGCGGCGGGCGCGGGATGCGGCGGCTGCGGAGTTGACGGCAGCGAAGGGGACGCTCGCGTTGGCGCAGACGTATTTGAATTGGTGCACGATCCGGGCGCCGATCGATGGCGTTATCCTGGAGAAGCTGGTGGACCCGAATGAGCTGGTGACACCGCAGAGTTTCGGCGGGACGCGCGGACCGAGCACGGCGTTCGTGGCGATGGCGGACTTGAATGATCTGCAGGTCGAGATTGATTTGAACGAGGCCGATGTGGCGAAGGTACATTTGAACCAGCGTTGCCGGATTAGTCCCGAGGCATTCCCGGACAAGGTGTATGGCGGGAAAGTCGTCGAGATCGCGCCCGAGGCCAACCGGTCGAAGGGGACGCTGCAGGTGAAGGTGCAGATCGAGAAGCCTGACCGGTTCCTGACTCCTGAACTCACAGCAAAGGTGGACTTCCTTGCCGATTAACCGTCAGCCGGTAGTCTCCAGCGACATTGCCTCGATTGGCTACGACGAGGCGAGCCAGACATTGGAGATCGAATTCAAGGCCACCGGCGCGTATCGCTATTTCTCCGTGCCGCGGGCGACTTATGACGGTCTGGCCGGTACACCATCGCCCGGTAAGTACTTCCTGCAGCACATCAAGGGGAAGTTCGCGTGGGAAAAAATATAGGGGCGCCTCACCGAAGCGCCCCTATATTTGCTGAGACTTGGTTTACTTCGCTTTCGCGAACCGCGCGCCGACTTCGTCCCAATTGACGAGGTTCCACCAGGCATCGAGGTAGTTCTTCCGCAGGTTCTGGTACTTGAGGTAATAGGCGTGTTCCCAGACATCGACGCCGAGAATCGGCACATCGCCATCCATCAACGGGCTGTCTTGGTTGGCCGTGGAGTAAGCCTTGAGCGCGCCCTTGCTGACCACGAGCCAGCTCCAGCCGCTGCCGAACCGGGTCATGCCGTTGTTGGTGACGGTTTCCTTGAACTTGGCGAAATCGCCGAACGTCGACTTGATCGCGTCGCCGAGCGCGCCGGTGGGTTCGCCGCCGCCGCCCTTCTTCATGATCGTCCAGAAGAGGCTGTGGTTGTGGTGACCGCCGCCGTTGTTGCGGACGGCGCCGCGGATGGCTTCCGGTACGCTGTTGATGCCGCGGAGTAAATCTTCCAGCGACTTGCTGTGCAACTCGGGAGCCTTGTCGAGCGCGGCGTTGAGATTGGTGACGTAGGCGGCGTGATGTTTGCCGTGGTGAATTTCCATCGTCCGCGCGTCGATGTGCGGTTCGAGCGCATCGAAGGCGTACGGTAGTTTGGGTAGTTCGTGAGCCATTTTTATTCCTCCATTAAAGGTTTTTCTGCGACCAACGTGGGCGGATGCTAGCCCGGTACCATTCCCACGTCAACGTCGCAAACACCGGTACATACTCCCCGAGCCGCCACGCCAACGAATCCCCGGCGTACGAGAGCAACACCGTCCCGCTCCAGACTATCGGCCACCAGCGGAACTCCACGCACGCGAACGCGACTAGCCACGTCACGTACCACGGATGCACGACCGGGCTGAAGAACAGGATCACGCCGCCCACTGTCAGCGCCGCGCGAGCCGGTGTGTATCGTCTCCACCACACCCACGCCAGCGATGCGGCGACGATGACCGCGGCGATCACCTTGGCGCGCTCGAATGCGAACCACACATCGCCGCCCACCTGCCGGCGCGTTCCTTCGTCCACCAAGCCGGTGAGCAATCCGAACAGTGCGTCATTGAACCGCCACCGGCCAGCGAAGTGCGTCAGCCCGGTAAGCAAGTGGACGCCGGCAAAGGGCGCGTAGCCGGCAATGACCACGCCAACCAGAATTGCCCAGAAACGCCAGTCGCGGTTTCGCAGGGAAACAGCCGCCACCAACGGCAACGCGAGGAGGTGAGTCAGAATCGCCAGCGCGAAGGCGAGGGGAGAATTGCGGCGGAGTCCGATCATGAACAGCAGAATGGCGAGACTCATTTCGTGTCCGTTCCAACCAAACTCCCCAATCACAAGTGGACTCAACACCCACAGCCACGCCCGGTGGCCATACCATCGAAGCAGCCACACACAAAGCGCGACATCGCAGGCCGTGAAGATCCATTTGAAAATGACCGGCCCGAGGCCGGTCAGCGCCGCGAGACGAAATGTGCCGAGCAAGACCGGGCCGTAGACGGTGGGGACTTCTTTGTGGGAGACGTGTTGCCAGTTGGCATCCCGGAGGCTTTCCAACGCCGGGGAGTCGGGCGCGTGTCGGTAGGGATTGAAGCCGGCATTTTGCACACGGCCTTCCCACCAGTACCGGTAGGGATCATCGCTCCAGCGGTAGGGAAGGAACAAGCAGACCAGCCGCAGCACCACCGCCAGCGCGATTAATCTTTTGTCAAACACCGCCGCTTCCCCTATCTTGCGCGGCACTGACGATGGACTGGGTGGTCAAACACGGATTGAAGATTGCGCGCATCATCGCCGGCATGGTGGTGTTGCTGGTGGGGCTTGCTTTGCTGGTGTTGCCGGGGCCGGGTATCCCCTTCGTCCTCGCGGGCCTCGCGATCCTTGCGGTCGATTTCGTCTGGGCGCGGCAGCTCAAGAAACGCATCGAGAGCAAAACCAAGGAAGTCGTCGATAAAGTCCGACGGAGCAACAAGCCACCGGCCTAGCGGGCCGCCTTTTCGTACCAATGTTCGCAGTACTCCTTGCTGCGGATTTTCTTCTGCAACCCGAAGCTGAAGCCAATCAGCTTGGCCAGCATCGTCAACAGCGGCGTCTGGTCGATCTTGCGCGTCGAGGTGATGATCCAGCCTTTGTGGATCAACTTAAACTTCTGTCCGCGCGGCTTGCCGAGTTTCTTGAGATCGTACGCCAGTTGCACGTCTTCCGCGGCGTAGATTGTCTCGTCGAATCCGCCGAACACCCAGAAATCCTCCCGGCGCGCGTGCATCATGCCGACGCCGACCCCGCTGCAGCGGACGTAGATGCCCCAGACGAAATAGAAGAAGTTGATCTTCAGATTGCGGTTGGCCGGCTCGATCCACGTGCCGCCCCCGGCAATCTTCGGGTCTTCGAGATGATCGTGGATCAGGACGAGCAGGTTCTCGGTGACCTGGTTGTCGGCGTCGCAGAACGCGATGTATTTCCCGCGCGCCGCCTTCGCCCCGGCGTTGCGGGCTTTGCCGATGTTGTTGACCGGCTCGAAGACCACCACGGCGCCGTGTTGCCGCGCCACTTCGCCGGTGCGATCGGCGCTGTTGTTGTCGACGACGATGATTTCCGCCGTCGCGCCCCGTTCGCGCTGGTAAACCTGGGCCGCGTGTTGGAGCGACTGGATTGCCTGCCCGACGCGCTTCTCTTCATTCCACGCCGGGATGATGACCGACAGGGTCGGTTGCGTCATTTGGTAGCCTGTGGCTTTTCGGCCTCGTCAATCAACATGACCGGTATGCCGTCGCGGATCGGATAACGCAAGCCGCATTGCGGATTGGTGCAGATGAGCTTGTCGCCCTCTTCTTTCACCGGCTGCTTGCACTTCGGACACGCCAGAATTTCCAGCAATTCTTTATCAATCATATCGTCTCCGTAACGCCGCCGCCTGCACATCCTTGACCGGCACACCGTGTTGCCCGGCAGCGCGCTTGCAGGATTCGTACTCCGGCGACCATGCGACCACCTTATCGCCAAGCCGGCCGACTTTCACTTCAATTTCGCCATACCCCGTGGCGACCTTGATGATCTCCCGCGCCAGCTTGCGGCGCTGAGCCGTCGTCACCCGCACCCCGAAACTTGTCGTGTGCTCGAAAATCAACTCCGTCAGCTTGTCCGTGTGGTTCGGTTCGCAAAGCACGGCCAGCAAAGTACCGGGCCGGTTCTTTTTCATCTGCACCGGTGTAAACCACACATCCAGCGCCCCAGCTGCCAACAACCGCTCCAACACATCGCCCAACACCTGCGGATTCAGGTCGTCGATGTTCGTCTCGATCACGTTCACCACGTCCGACTCGCCGCCGGTGGTCTGCCCCAACACCGCCCGCAAGACATTCGGCGTCTTCTCCAGATCCCGCGAGCCGGCACCATAACCGATCCGGTCGATCTGCATGGCCGGCATCGGGCCGAACTTCGTGCAAAACTCCGCCAACAACGCCGCCCCGGTCGGCGTCACCAATTCCACCTTCAACCCGGTCGGCTGTGTCGGGACTCCCCTGAGCAGCTCCAATGTCGCCGGCGCCGGTACCGGGAACCGCCCGTGCGCCGTCTCCACAAAGCCGGTCCCGAGAGGTGGCGGCAGCGCGTGCACGCCGTCTACCCCGAGCAACTCCAGCGCGACGCACGTGCCGACAATATCCACAATCGAATCCACCGCCCCGACTTCGTGAAAATGAATCGTCTCCAGCGGCACGCCGTGAATCTTCGCCTCCGCCTCGCCGATCCGCTTGAACACATTCAACGCCCGCCGCTTCACATTCGCCGAAAGTCTGCTGCCGGTAATCATCCCGGCGATCTCCATATAACCACGATGATCGGGCCCCGGCTCAGTGATGCAATCAAACTTGGTCGCGGAGATGTTCTGCTTCACCACCCGCCGCGTCGAAATCGAATACCCCGGCAGCTTCAACTTGCCTAACTCAGCCCGCACCGCATCCTCCGAAACGCCTATATCAATCAGCGCCCCCAAAAACATGTCGCCGCTAATCCCGGCAAAACAATCGAGGTAGAGTATCTTCATGGTTTGGCGAGTTGGTTGATGTTCACAGGGTTGGACTCATAGGCCCAGAACGAGTCGGACGCCGTTTTCCACCTGTTTGAGTTTTGCACGCGGGAGGGAGGCCGCTCGCGCGGTGAGCGCAGATTTGTCCAGCGTGACGATCTGGGAAGCATTCGCCACAGAGTCCTTCGGCAGGCCGGAATCGCGGGAACTGAGCAGGACGTTACCGGGCGCGTCTTGCAGGCGGAGATTGGAAGTAAGTGCCACGGCTACGATCGTCGCGATGCGGCTGCGGTTGAAATCATCGTGCTGGAGAATCAGGACTGGCCGACTATAGCCGGGTTCTGATCCGCTTGGGGGCGGGAGATCAGCCCACCAAATCTCGCCGCGTTGCATCACCAATCCTCTCGTCCGATTGCGGCGGATTGGGCGCGGATCACCGCCGGATCGAGGTTGGACGGCTCGGTCGCATAGACTTGATCGAGTTTCTCTCGAACGCTTATATGCGCGTGCTCCGTTACGAATTCCTCGATCGCTTTCGTGTACAATTCGCTGCGCGAGAGCTTCAGCTTCCTTGCCAGCGCGTCTGCCGAATCGAAAACCTTGTCGGGAATGGAGATGGCCGTTTTCATAACTTGATTTAGTATAACCAGAGTTATACCAACGTCAACTCAACCCTTGTGGAGACTCACTGCTGTCCGATTTAATTTCTGGCAATGTTGAGTTAGGGCTTATTTGACCGACACGAAACGCACATGGCAGTTTTTTTCATTTCATTTGCAGGCA
>OMJI01000162.1 GCA_900299315.1 Verrucomicrobiota bacterium
ACTGCCGGAGCTTGTCGAGTTCCTCCCGGTGAATGTGGTCGGCACCGCATCGCGCCCCAAAGAAAAGCCAGCATTCGCGTTTCGACCCGGTGGCTGCGATGGCGTTGGCCATGCAAAGCATCGGCGTGATTCCCACCCCGCCGCCAATCAAGACGACCGGGGCGGTCTTCTCCAGATCGAGGTTGAAGTGGCCGCAGGGTGCCTTGGCGTCAATGATGTCGCCCTCCTTGAGAACGTCACAAAAGAATGACGAAGCCGCGCCAGGTGGGAGGTTGGGCTTATCGGGTGGCGGACCCTCGCGCTTGATGGTGACCCGGTAATGGTCGCCATGGGGCGCATCGGAAAGCGAATAGCAGCGGACAACCGGTTTGTCGCGACCGGGGACGTTCAGTTGAAAGGTAAGGTACTGGCCGGGCTTGAAAGCCGGCAGCGGTTTGCGGTCATGCGGCTCAAGACGGAACGACCAGACGCCGTCGCACTCCTGTTGTTTGCGGGCAATCTGGAATTTTCGGTAGCCGTTCCAGACGAGGCGCGCTTCCTCCGTTTCGCGGTGCTTGGCTTGCGCGGCGCGGACTTGCCACGCGAGACGTTCGCGGTTGGTGCGTAGTTGTTCGGCTTCAGCCCGGACACGGCGCAGCGTGAGGAATAACGCCACTGCCGATTGGCCGACGACCAAACTCACCAGCCCACCACCCAATAAGAGACCCGGACTCAGCATGGCAGCTAAAGAGTTGCTTTCTCCTTTCGGTTTGATTAACAGAACGTCCGTGCCAAGTAAACTGCGAACTGCCCTACTGGCGTTTTTCTTGGGGGTGGGAGTTGCGATGGCGGGTGATTTTCTTGGCGCCGACTCCTGCAGCACCTCAGGATGTCACGGCGGGGCGGATAACCGCAGCCGACAACGCGCGCTCTGGGACAAGTTTGATCCGCATTCAAAAGCTTACGCCACGTTGACGTTTGGCCGGTCGGCGCGGATGATGGAAACTCTCGGTGGCACGGATGCGGGCCGTGACAACCGGTGTACCGTCTGCCACGCACCGCATCCGGTGAAGTTGATCGAGGGTGTGTCCTGCGAAAACTGCCACGGCGCCGCCGAGCCGTGGTTGCGTTCCCACACCCGGTCGGATTACTCCCATGCCGACCGGCTCGCCGCCGGGATGCGCGACCTTCGCGATCCGTATCAACGCGCCAACGCCTGCGTCGCCTGCCACCAAGTCGTACCACCGGAGTTGCTCAAGATTGGGCATCCCGAGCTACTGTTCGAACTGGACGGCCAGCTCGTTGCGATGAAGAAGCACTGGCGCGCCGAATACGACCGTCCCAATGCACAGACGTGGCTCGTCGGCCAAGCGGTCGCGTTGCGCGAACTCAACGGTGATGCAAACGACTTGAATCAAGAGCAGCGCGCGGCGTTGACATGGTTGCTGGAGCAAGCCGGTGAGTCCGCCATCAATCCTGACGAACTCGCTCGGCGTGCTGCGACTGAAACTTGGACACCAGAGCGAACGCAAACTCTTCTGAAACTTCTCGCTGGTGCGAGCAGCGCGTTTGAAGACGCAAAGGTCAGCCAGATTCAACAAGCCCGTCGGGCCGAGCGTCTAGTGCTGGCTCTCGACCGTCTGCTGGCCGGTCAGAAGTCACCTGCGCTGGAAAAGTTGTTCGCGCTTGCTCAATCACGCCCGGATTTTGATTCGGCCAAGTTTGCCGGGGCGTTGCGCGCCTTCAATACGTCAGTGTCACACTGACGACGCCGCTGTAATAGGCGGGGTCGACGTCGCCACCACCACTACTGACGCCGGCCACCGGGGTGGGGGCTGTCTTGTAGATGTCGCGGAAGCCCCCGCCGGGAATGAGGACACCGATGCCTGCGAGCACGATGATGTTGTCGGTGAGGAGCGGCCGGTAGACGAAGCCAAGGCTGAAGTCCCAGCCGATTTCTTCCCGAATGTTGCGATCGAGGAGCGCGACTTCGATGGCACTGGTGTTGACGAAGCGGATGTAATTCGCATGGACCAAGGCGCGGAGTTTGGGGGTGAGTTCGGCTTCGAGACCGAGTCCGGCGATCAGGACGCCGGGGTTGACGAAGTTGGCTTGGCCCTGTGTCTTGCTGGTACGGAGGTTGGGGACGAGGCTACCGGGTTGTTTGAGAGCGACGCCGGTACCTCCGAGGTTGAAGCCCTGCCGGACCCAGTAGGTGAACGGGCCGCCGACGAAGTTGGGGTTGTCGAGGATGGTGTCAAAGCCGGTGGCTTTGTTGTCCTCGGCATTGGAGTCACCGGAGGCGTAGAAAAGCGAGAGTTTGGGACGAAGCCAGTCTTTGTCGCAGGACAGCTCGAGCGCGGCCATTTGCGCATTGATTTCGGTGCGCTGGCCGGCCAAGCCGTTGTATTCGTCCGTGCCGAAAGCTTGGTAGAAAGCGTGGGAGATGTTAAGGCGGCCGATGTGGCCGTCGCCATTCCAGCCGAGGTAATAGACGTCGAGGTTGTGAGGTCGCACGTCGCCGAGGGGGGCAGGGCGGACGATGTTGCCATTACGGTCGTAGTGGATGTTGCCCTGATCGAGGTTGGCGAGAAAGCTGATTTGGGCGGTGTAGCCCTTTGCGAAGAAGTCTTGCCGGTAGACGTTCGCAACGAGGACGTATTGGTCACGTGACTGGAAGCTGTTGAGGCCGGAGTAGGTATCCTTCTCACGTTTGTCGAAGATGATGAGGTTGTATTGCCAGTGGTTGTTGTCGGCGTTACCGAAGACCCGCGCCCCAAGATCGGTATCCGTGAATACGAAGCCGCGAAAGTCGGCGTTGAAGGATTGTAGTCCCCATTTACTGGAGAGGAAGTCGTAATTGGGCGAGAGGTCGCGGAGATGCAGTTCGAGGAAGCCTTCTTGCAGCGCGACGAAGTCGCGAAAGCGGTCGGTGCCGCGCTGGGGGTTCGGGTAAAGGATGTTGCGCTCCTCGACCTTGGTGTAGTTGATATTCATCACCGGCTCGAGGCGAACGAGCCACTCGACTGGCTTGAAGGCGGTCTCACCCCGAAACACATCCACGCGCAGGCCAAAGTTGTTGGAGTAAAATAACTCGTCGCCCCGGCCATAAAACTCGGAGCTGTTCGGGCGCTCGGTGCTGACGCCGGAAGGTTTGGGGAGGCTGCGAGCCTCAAATTCGCTGATGCTGAAGGCGGTGACATTCATGAATATGTCCTGCCGAAAAATCGGCAGGTCCCCCTTTAGCTTGCTTTGCAGATACGGATCCCAAAGTTGTGGCGCCTGCTTATAAGGCGTCTCGGTGCCGCGACTGGCCGGGTTGTCGTAGCGCTGCCAGATGCCAACGGGAATGCGCCAGCGGTCCGGGGCGGCTTCAGTATTGGACGGGAGCTGGACTGTGTCGGTTTCCGCCAAGATGGGCAGCGCCCACAGCGCCATGAGAATCGCGAGCCGCACGCGCCGATAGAAGAAGTTTTCCCCGGTGATTGCAAGCGCGGAGTTGGTTTGGTATGGCTTGCCCCGTGCGACGCAGTATTCTCATCGGGTTCTTGGTATTGGTGACGGGTGCGCGGGTACAAGCCGAGTCGCTCACTACCAACGACCTCAAGCAGATCATCGCCCAAGCCGTTTCTGTTGCCACCAACAAGTACCCCCATGCGGTGATGGCCATCACGGACAGGGAAGGGTTCGTGCTCGTCGTCTGGGATGTGAGCGGTGGGGCGTCAGACGGTGATGTCGGTAGCGCCATCGCCAAGGCCGGCACCGCGGCTTTCCTTAGCAGCGGACAACACGCCTTCAGCACGCGCACGGCCGGCTTCATCATCTTGCAGCACTATCCACCGCTGCTCCCCCTCCAAACAAACTTCCCGGCCTTCACGCCGGTCTTCACCACCAATCAACTCTCCCGATTCCCCATTCCTCGCGGCATCCGTAACCGCCCGCCCGGACCACTCGTCGGCGTCCAAAACTCCAACCTGCCGCACTCGGATGTGAACTTCTTCAAGCAGATAGTCGGCAGCCCCACACTGGGCGGCACGAACGGCTTGCCTCTGCCAAATCCCGGGAGCCCGTTCGCGTTCAGTGGCACCCCGGGCGGGGTGCCACTCTACAAGAACGGCGTGCTCGTGGGCGGGTTTGGCGTCGCGGGAGCGAACGATTCGTTCAACTTTCTCAACCGCACCGTCTCCGAAGATATTGCACTGGCAGGGCAAGCCGGTTACTCACCTTCGCCGGCTATTTTCGGCTCCCGCGTGTTCGCCGATGGGATCCGGTTGCCCTATGTGCGCGGTCCCAACCCCCGCATCAACACCAACTTGGTATTCTTCAGCGGCACGACGCCCGGCAGTGAAGTGGCGCCGTTTTTCTTCCACGACACCCCCACCATCGCGTATCCCACCGCGGTGCTCGGTGGCTGCACCGGCGAAGTCCGCAGTGCGATCATCGACGACCCGCTGGGCAAGCTCTCCGCCGGTGAGGTTTCCAATATCCTCGGTCAGGCGGCCGCCCGGGCGGCGTTCACGCGCGCGCGGATTCGCCTGCCGCGCAACGTACCTGCGCAGGTCTTCATTAGCGTAGTCAACAATCCAGGGACCAACGGCCCCGCCCAAGTGCTCGGCACCTTCCGCACACGCGATGCGACAATTTTCAGTTGGGACGTTTCTGTCCAGAAGGCGCGGACGGCGGTTTTCTTCTCGAACCCGGCGAACATTCCCTACTTCGCGCTCCCGACTAACGTGGCGATGTCCTGCCGGAGCGTGGGGTTCTTGTCTCAGGCGCTCTATCCACCTGGCATCGACGGCACCGCTCCCGGGCCGTTTCACCGTTTTCAGGAATCCGTCTCCAGCAACACCGCCACAATACCTCCGAATCCCCGGTTGCCCAACGGAGTCACAATCTTCCCGGGCGGATTTCCGCTCTACAACCAAGCCGGTGAATTGATCGGGGCAATCGGCATCAGCGGCGATGGCGTGGACGAGGATGAAATCATCGGGGCTTCTGGCACAGTGAACTACCTGCCGCCGCCGGGGACCCGCGCGGATTTTTTCCTGTACCGCGGCGCGCGCCTGCCCTACGCGAAGTTCCCTCGAAATCCTGACCTTCCGTGAGCGGCAACTCAGTCGGCGCGCAGCTTGATTTCTTTCAAAGTCGCCAGATCGTGAGTAGTCTGGTTGATCCGCTGGCTGAGCTGCCGCGCAAGTGCCCGGTAAATTGTCATCCCGAACCGGGGATCACTTTGGGCGTGTTTTTCAAGTGCGGTGTAGCTGATTTCTAGCAACTGGGTATTCTCCTTTGCTTCTGCTGAGGCGCTGCGCGGCTTCGGGGATGCAAAAGCCATTTCGCCAAGGATGGCCCCGCTCCCGAGCATTGCTACTGCTCGCGCCTCCTGCTGGCCCTTGGAATAGATTTCGACGGTTCCTTGCTGGATGACGAATAATGCGTCTGCGGCCGCGCCGGCCGTGAAGAGCGTCTCACCTGCCAGTAACGTTCTCGATTTAGCGACCACTATGAGCCACTCCAGGTCGGCGGCAGGAAGGGATTCGAACAGATAAACCTGCTTGAGAAATTCCGCAGTGATTGCCATGTGAACTTCTATAATTGCATTTGAAGGGCTACGTCAACGAGTAACAACCGCGGTCATGCTACTTTGTTGATGTTGCTGTCGCATCATCCGCCTGACGATGAAGGTCTACACCGACGCCAATCTCCTGCCCACCGGCGATGGGATCGACCTCCTGCCGAGTCTCACCCAGCGGGTCCACAAAGGGGACCACAAGAACTAGGCGGCTCTTGACAGAACTTGGCAGGACTTGGCGTTTCGCCTGAAACCGTGTTCCGCCTCTTCTGCTCTCGAAGGCCTTGTTGTCGAGCCGGTTTGACTGGGTTTGGCGCGACTTGGCAGATCTTGGCGTTGGCGGGGTTTGGCTGCCTCGCTAGGACTCGAACCTA
>OMJI01000163.1 GCA_900299315.1 Verrucomicrobiota bacterium
GCGGAGTAGACATGGAACGCCCCGGTCAGCAGTGAATCCGGCAGGCCGTGCTCCTGATAATCCTCCAAGACGCCGACGAGATGCGCGACTTGGCGCGGGTCGAGCAAGCCACGCGGCGCGCTTTCACCACTGCGCTCGTCGCTTGTCTCGGCAACCCACCAATTCAGGTCTTCCCCGAGTTTGGCAATCAGCCACGCTGGTCGTTGGGATTTCACTTTGTGGTCGTATTTTGCGGAAGGCGCGCGGAGAATCAAGCCGCGATGGGCACAATCAGTGAATTTGGCGGGAAGCGACCGCAGCTGGGGCCGGGAGTGTACTTGGCCGGTGGTGTGCAGGTGATTGGGGAGGTGACAATTGGCGAGCAATCGAGTGTCTGGTGCAACGCCGTCTTGCGCGGAGACATTAACCGGGTGGAAGTCGGTCGCTTCACGAACCTGCAAGACCTGTGCGTGTGCCACGTCGCCGATGAATGGCCGTGCATCGTGGGGGACTACGTAACGGTCGGGCATTCGGCGATTCTGCACGGGTGCCGGGTTGAAAACGAGGTGTTGGTCGGCATGGGCGCGATTTTGATGAACGGAGTCGTCGTGGGAGCCCAGAGCATCATCGGCGCGGGCGCGTTGCTGACAGAAGGATTGCACGTGCCACCGGGTTCGCTGGTCTATGGCTCACCGGCCAAGGTCGTGAGCCGGTTGAATGAAACGGAACGGGCGAAGATCCGGTACTGGGCAGAGAAGTATGCGCGGCTGGCCGGAGATTACCGGGTCGCAGGGGCGGAGCGGTAGGATTCGACGGCCGGGACGTTGGCGTGCCGGATTTGGATCTGGTCGCCTTCCTTGGTCTCGGTGCTCCGAATTGTCCCGGCGGGGAGTTCCAGGACGTAAACGGCTTTCTTGACGACGCTCGTGCGAAACGGAGCGAGTGACTCGACGGCGCGCAGGACAGTGTAGTTCTGGTCGAGAAACAGAACGTCGATGGAGAACCGCATGAAGAAAGTGTGGATGCCGTAGCACCGGTCGAGCACCAAGCCCTCCCCAGTTTCGAGCTGTGACCGGCCCAAAAGTCCCACCATGCGCTTGAGGACGGTGTTGGCAAACCGGCAGCGGTCGCTGAGCGTCTTCTTGCGGGTGGCGTTGTAGAGGATCATCGGCTGCTAGAGGTTGCGCAGGATGGCGATGAGTGCCGGGCCTAGGATCACGACGAAGAGCGCCGGGAAAATGAAGAGCACGAGCGGGAAAACCATCTTGATCGGCGCTTTCATGGCGAGTTCCTGGACGCGTTGGCGATGGCGGACTCGGATGGAGTCGGCTTGGACGCGCAACGTGTTGGTGATGCTGCCACCCAACCGGCTGGCGTGGACGACGGCGGTGATGAAAATCTTCAGTTCGTCGACCCCGGTGCGGTTACCCAAATCTTCCAGTGCTTCGAGCCGTGGTTTACCGAGGCGGATTTCATTGAGGGTCTTGGAGAATTCCTCGGCGAGCGCACCCTTGATACGGCGCATGGTGTAGCCGACAGCGGCGTCAAAGCCCATGCCGGCTTCCACGCTGATGGAGAGCAGATCGATCGCGTAAGGGAGGGAGGCGAGGATTTCTTCCTGACGCGCCCGGACTTGGCGTCCCACCATGAACTGCGGGAAGGTGTAGCCGCCAAACAACGCGACGATGAGATAGAGGATGTTGAAGGGGTCGTTGAAGTTGAGAGAACTACCGGGGGCCTTGTTGAGTGATACGAGCAGGGAGAACATGACCACCACGCCGCCGACAGCGCTGACCCAGCAAAGTCCTTGGAATTGTGCCCCGGTGACGCGGGGGTATAAGCCGGCCATTACCAATTTCTTGTGGTTACGCTCGGCTTGCTCGCTGGGAGTGTAGCCGCGGAACAGTCGCCCCACTGCATCGCCAATCGGCAGAATGACACGCTGGACGAAGGGTTTTTGAAGTTCCTCAGATTGAGTCGGTGTCTGCTCCTCCTGCAGGCGCTCGATGCGTTGCGCGACCGTGTAGCGGGAGCTGCTCCGGTAGATCGCGTAGCCAACAACCGCGAAGAACGAAATGATTAAGATGGTGAGTATGATTTCGAACATGGTTACACCTTAATCGAGATGATTTTCCAGATCAGGTAGCCACCGATGGCTTGCCAGAAGAGGGCGGCCCCAAACATCAGGTAGCCCATCGGCACCTTCAAGCCCAGTACCGAGTAGAGCGGCGGTCCGAACATGGGCATGAAATACTCGGGACTCGACATCCAAATCAGGATGCCGACGATGATTGGCAATGCGCCGACGAACAAGCCAGATAGCCGGCCTTGGGCTGTCAGCACCTTGATGTCGCCTTGGATGCGGATCCGTTCGCGGATCGTCTCGGCGACTTTCTGCATGATTTCGGTGAGGTTGCCGCCGACTTCCTTCTGCACGAGGTAAGCGCTGATCACGATGTCGAGATCGCGGCTGTTGACGCGACGGCCGAGGTTGATCATGGCATCCTCGATAGTCGCACCGAGGTTGACCTCTCGCAGCGTGCGGTTCAACTCCTTGGAAATTGGGTCGCTCATCTCCTTCGCGACAAGTTCCAAACCCTTGAGGAAACTGTAGCCGCTACGCAGGGAGTTGGTGAGGAGCATCAGTGCATCGGCAAGTTGGCGGACGAATTTCGTGCGGCGCTTGTTCTGGTGGACTTTGACGAAGATAGCCGGGGCGAGGAAACCCAGACAGCCAAGAACCAACGCGCTGAGAGTTGGATTTCCGAAGAGGTAGAAGCCCACCAAGATGCCGACCGCCGCCAAGACGACGCGCGCAAGTACGTACTCGGAAGGGCGCATAGGGACATCCGCGCGCGCGAGATTCTCTTCCACGCGGTCAAAGTAACCCCGACCCACGAAGAGTTGGAGAATCTTCCCGACCGGACTGGTTGCTTGCATCTCCTCTTGGGCGGCAATCGCGGCCTCTTCCTCGATGTCCACGTACTGCCGGACGCGTTCCTCGACGGCGACCTGACGACGCCGGGTGAACTGGTAGACGCCGTAGATGGCCACGGCGACGAACAGACCCAAGAGTATGAAGGGAACGATAGCTGGCATGGGGTTCCTTAAGTGGTTGGCCGACGAAAGATCTCGTTGGGCATGTGGATGCCGGCAGCGGCGAAGCGATCCATGAATCGCGGCACCATACCGGTCGGCTGCATGACGCCCTGCACCTTGCCGCCCTCGCCAATGCCCTTCTGTTGGAAGGCGAAGATGTCCTGCATGACCACCACGTTGCCTTCCATGCCTTGAATTTCGGTCACGCTTACCACCTTGCGGCTGCCATCGCTCAAGCGTCCGATCTGGACGATGAGGTGGATGGCGGCGGCGATCTGCTCGCGGATGGCGCGAGACGGCAATTCCATGCCGGCCATCATCACCATCGTCTCGATACGGGCAACGGCGTCACGCGGCGTGTTGGCGTGGATGGTGGAGAGCGAGCCTTCGTGGCCGGTATTCATGGCCTGCAACATGTCGAGAGCCTCGCCACCACGCACTTCGCCGACAACGATCCGGTCGGGACGCATACGCAGGCAGTTGCGGACGAGGTCGCGAATCTTTACCTCGCCTTTGCCTTCGATGTTGGGCGGCCGGGATTCAAGACGAACGACATGCGGCTGGTGAAGTTTCAATTCCGCGGCGTCTTCGACTGTCACCACCCGCTCGCCTTCCGGAATGAAGGATGAGAGCACGTTCAAGAGAGTGGTCTTGCCGGCACCAGAACCGCCGGAGACGAGGACGTTCAGCTTGATCTTCACGCAGGCAGCCAGAAACGCGGCCATCTGCTGCGTCATGGAGCCAAACCCGATCAAGTCTTCGACCGTGTAGGGATCCACCGAGAATTTGCGGATCGTTAGTACCGGCCCGTTCAGCGACAAGGGCGGGATGATCGCGTTGACGCGGGAACCATCCGGTAGGCGGGCGTCGACCATCGGGCTTGATTCGTCCACGCGACGGCCGAGCGGAGTGACGATCTTGTCGACGACGTGCCGGATATGCTCGTTGTCGCGGAACTGGACGTCGGTCAGCTCGAGTTTGCCAAAGCGTTCGCAATAGACCTGGTCGAACCGATTGATCATGACTTCGGTAACGGTGGGGTCACGCAAGAGCGGCTCAATCGGGCCATAGCCCAGAATTTCATCCGCGATGTCGGAGACCAGCCGGTTGCGCATCTGGCGGGAGTAGGGGACCTTCTCCGCCCGGAGTTTCTCCTCTACCAGCTCCTCGACTCGGGCGCGGAGCATGGCCTCATCCCCGCGTTCGAGCAGTTTCTGGTCAATATTCTGGACCAAGTACGCGAGAATCGCGTTCTTGGACTCCACATACAACTGCGAGCTAATTTCAGGGTTGGCCGCCATCGCTGCCACCTTTCTCCTCAGTTACGGAATCCATTTAGTGCAAGAATGAAAACCACCGGGCACCCGAACGTTTCTTGCCTGACGTTTCGGCGGGCGCCGGCAGGATTGCTTCTGCCAGCGCAAACAAGGTTTTCGACGAAGGCTTCGACGGGTTGGAGGCAACAAACGGTTGCCCGAGGTTCACCGACGAGCCAACCAGACTGTCATCGTTGGGAATACGCGCGGTCACGGGAAACTCGAGGATGGTCTCGATCTCCGCGGGTGAAATCTCTTTTCCACCGGAGGTCCGGTTGACCACCACGCGCAATTTCTCCTTGGGATAATTGGCGGCGAGCAAGTTCTTCAGGTAATGCTTCCCGTCGCGGAGACGGGGAAGATCGGTGCCCACCACCACCAAGATCGTGTCAGCCGCATCCATCGCGGCTAGGGTGGACTCGAGATTTGCATACCCGGTATCGACGATCGTGCACTCGTAGTGATCCCGCAGCGAATCCAGAATGCTCTGCACGATGTAGCGCGAGAGGGTCGTCCCGTCGAATTGGCCGGTCATCGGCGCGGCGATCACCGATACGCCGGATGAATGCTTGGTGATCACGCTTTCCACCACGTCATTATCGATCCCACCGAAGCCGGGAAGGAGATCGCCCAGTGTTCGCCGTGGTGTGAGGTCCAACAACATGGCGATGTCACCGCCCCAAAGGTTGAGGTCCACGAGTGCAATGCGCTCACTCTCGCGGGCCATGGCGACGGCGAGATTGGTGGCGATGATGCTCTTGCCACAGCCGCCGCGGGGGCCGGTGACGGCGATGACCCGGTTGGCCGGAGATGCCGGTGTTTCACTGGGGGAAGAGCCCGGCTTCTTCGCGGCTTTATCGAGATCCGTAATGCACTTGCGCAGTTCCTCGGAGAACTTGACCGGGTCATAGGGCCGGGAGACGAACTGACGGATGCCCGCGCGGAGCATGCGATGCCAGACTTCCTCATTCTCCTTGCCGTTCAGCAGCAGAATGACGTTCACGCCGCTGTGTTCCGAGTTGAGTTGCTCGGCTACATCCAGACCGTTGATGACCGGTAGCTCCCGCTTCAGCAGGACAATGTCCGGCTGCAACTTGGCAACCTGATCGAGGCACTCCTTGCCGTCGCGTACCTCCGCCAACACTTGCACGTCGTCTTCATCCGCGAGCAACTTCTTCAGTTGCTCGCGGTCAGTACCTTCGTTTTCTGCGACAAGTACTTTGATCGATCGTTGCATGATGTGGGGCGGGGGACGCGGTAATTAGGGTTGTGCCGGACGGGCAGGTTCGAAGTTCTTCGTCGGTGCCGGTGAAGCCCCGGCAGCTGGCGCGGCAGCCTTCTCGGCAGGAGCCGGTGCATCCGAGCTCGGAGCCTTCTCTTCGGGAACCGTCAGCTCATCCACTTCCAAGGGCTTCATCCAATTCGGTTGTGGTTTCTGCTCCTTCAAGAGCTCGGCATCCGCATCATGACCATTCCACTTCTTCATGGCGGGTGTTACGCCGGCCTTCTGGGTGTCGGCATCGACATTCTTCACGACTTCCGGCGTGACGAACACCAGCAACTCGCTCTGGCCGGCTTGGTAATCCTTGCTGCGGAACAACACGCCGAGCACCGGGATGTCACCCAGCCACGGTACTTTGCGGATGGCATCGCGGTTGTGCTGGTTGTTCAGGAGGCCGCCAATCACGAGGGTCTGGCCGTCTTTCATCTGAACGTCGGTTTCCGCGCGACGGGTCCGGAAGGTCGGAATACCGGCTGAGGTGCTGTTGCCGACTTCGCTGACTTCCGCGAGGATGTGCGTGGCGACGTTGTTCTCGCTGTCCACAACCGGCTTGATCTTCATCCGGACGCCGAATTCCTTGAACTCGACAGTGAAGGTCTGGGAGAGTTGCTGGACGATCGGGACTTCACCGCCGGAGAGGAACGAAGCTTCTTTGCCGCTCAGGGTGACCAAAGTAGGTTCTGAGAGAATCCGGGCTGCATCCTTCGAGGCCAACATGCGGAGCCGGGCTTCCACGGCGGCCGGTGTGCTACCCAAACTGATTGTCTGATCCCCGGTTTTCTGCGGATCAAAGAAACCAGAGCCGAGGATCGAGGATCCTTCGATGTTGCCATAGCCAAACCGGTAGACCACTTCGCCGTTGGGTCCGAAGTACTGGACACCGAGTTGTTTGATGGCATCGGTGCGGACTTCGACGAGGCGGGTCTTGATGCGGACTTGGCGCGGGGAGGTGACTTCAAGGAGGTTAACAACATTCGGCTTATAGGCTGTCGCAATTTTCACGATGCGCTCAGCTTGCTGTTCGTTATCAACTTTTCCCTCAAGAATGACTGCTTCACCGACCTCCCGGACTTTCACGCCGGGAGCTTCCAAGGCTTCGTGGATCGAGCGCACGCCGGCGCTGAGGCCAACCTCGATGCGGTAGTGCTCGGTTTCCCGTCCCTCGCTGTGGACGATGGTCAAGGTGGTGACGCCGGCTTTCTTGCCGATGACGCTGATTTCGGTGTCCGACAACGGCAACACGTCCGCAATCGTCGGTTCGGCGACGGCGAGCTTGGCGACGTCGCTGGTCCTGACGGTGATGGACTCGCCAACGTTGACTTGGACGCTGTTGGCGGCGAATGCGTTGATGCTCAACGCGGTGGCAGTCAACATGGCTGCCAGGGTGCTGATGATTCTCCCCGTGGTCGTTTGGGTGAGCGATTTCTTCATGGTTGGGCTGTCCTTTCTCCTGTTGTTGGCAAAGTCTTATTGTGCGGGAATGATCTGTTCACTGGTAGCCCGGTAAACACGAATCTCCTTCCGGCTGGCGGAAGGCGGCGGGCTGATGATGACGGGCGTTGAGCCTTGCTCGTTGGTGGTCGTTGTCGCGACCGGGTAGCGGCCCGGGAATACCTGAGTGGCGCGGACACCTTCCGTCGCCACGATAGCTTCCTCCTCGATGGGGCGAAGCATGACGCGGAGTGTTCCCAACCGGTCAGCCGCGGTGAGACGTTCGGCTTCCTCAGGAGGAACAGCGATGGTGATGGAACTGGAAGCGCCGCCGCCTTGCTGGGCGTCCGTGCGGCCTTTATCCACAGCCAACACCATAATGTTCTGGAGAATGGTCTGCGTCGTTTCCATGCGGGCGAGGGGATCGGTGAGGGTGGCGATGATATCCACTTTGTCCCCGGGCTTGATCATGGTGCCGACACCTTTGACTTCATCCACGCCAATCGCAATGGCGCGTTTGCCCGGTGGGATGTTGTAGACCAACCCGGGAGCCTCGCCTTCCTTCGCCAAGCCCGAGGTGCGGATCTGGTCGCGCGCCCGAAGCTTGTCCAAAGCGATGCGCCCCTCGACGTCTTCAATCTTGGTGCAGGCATCCGGTGAGACAAGATCCGGCGGAATCCCTTTGATCTGGATTTGGTCGCGCGTAATTTTAGTGCGGGCTTGGATGTCCGTGGACGCGACAACCACCTTCACCCAATTCTTCTCGTTGTTCTTCTGTAGGTTGGCGATGTACCGCCAAGAAACGTACGCGGTAATCAAACCGAGTATAACTGCCACAAAAAGAATCCCACCTGCGCCGGGTCTTTTAGCCATTGAGAGCCTCCTTTTTCGACTTTAATGACCAGCTAGTTTGCATGGTGCCGTGACACCTAGCAGAACGCAAGCCATTAATTCTAACGGACTAACGCAACCCCAGCTAACTCGCCTGGGACAGGCGGGCCAGCCGGATTAACCTCAGTTCCCCCATACGCCTCAAAAAAGCGAGCATTCACAGTCTTCTTACTATTATCGTAACCATCGAGAACTATGACGTAAAAACCAGTAATGCAGACCTGTTTCTTACCACTGACGTCCAAACTTGAGACCTTGGGAACAAGCGCCAGCCGATTGTTTTGAGGGGCGGTTGACGTACTTGTACAAGTATAGGCCGGTAAGCCTTTAATCCGGTCATCGATACCTTGTTTAGTAGGCCCCCAGCTAACGCCGGGATCCGTATCGACACATTGACCAACACGGAGTGTGCCGTAATAGCCATTGGCGATGTTACCCCTATACCAACTGGCACCGCTACCGCCCGGCAGGGTTAATTGGCCAAAGTTCCCGGAGAGTGGGCCGGCCGAAGAGCATGCGTTTGTCACGCCACCATCCTTAAGCTGGAGGGTGATGGCCGAGCATTTGGTGGGTGTGAAAGAGTCGCAGGCAGCCCAAGGCAAAACGCCCGACGCTGTTACCGCTTGGCCGACGATGGCAACCGACTCAACGCGCGGTTTCATGTCGCTGAACGCCCCAAAGCTGAGGACTTTCCAGAACGGAGTAGAAACTGTCCGTTTCGCAACGATCCGAACCGCCGGGACGGAATTTGCAGGCAGAGTGCTAAGCGGGCCGCTGAAAGTCTTGGACGAATTCACCCAGATTCCCGGCTCGATCGAAATCAACTCGGTGCTTTTAACGCCGTTGGTATTGGCGAAATCCGTGGCGACTTGGATTACTTCAGAATCGGTTTTGCCACCAGCCCAATCCCTCACTGCAGCCAGCGCCGCCGCATCCGTGCCCTCTTGGACCCGTTTCCGCTGAAGCTGAACCGCCCCCACGTCCAACGACAACGCTGCGAAGCCAAACAACGCGACGATGAAAAGAGTGATGATTACCAAAGCTGCGCCGTGTTCAGCTCGGTCAGCCCGGCGGTGCCCTCGGAACTTGTTCTTCATAATGCTCCCTTCCTGCCTGATTGTCAGAACTTGCGGTCGACCCCGGTGGCCGTCAGGGTCAATGTATTGCCCGACGCCCCCGGTACGACGAAGCTGACGATCAACGGCAGATTATACGTCAGCTTCACCTGCACCGCATTGTTCGGCCCGACGGTTGGATAGGTGACCTGTGGGGCCTGCAACTTGGAGCAATCCAGCATGGGGCTGATCGCTTGGCAGGCAACAGTGCTGACGTTGTTGGTTGTGGCACCCGAAAGTGAAAGTGTCCGTGATGTGACTTGCGCGCCGTGGCGGAGCGTGAGCGAGGCGCTGAAAATCAGGCCGTACTGGATGATGCCCAGCAGCAGTAGAAAGAGAATGGGCGCCGCGAGGGCGAATTCAACTAGTGTTTGGCCTGACCTTTTCATCTCCTCTGCGAAGAGCATACTTCAAGCCCCCGGCCTCGTCTAGCCCAACTTTATCAAGTTTGAGAGAGCAACGCGAAGTGGCGACCGGTTTGTCCGTGCTCAGCCCGGTAGGAGAAGTAACGGTCCAGATGACACGCCGTGCAAACCCGGTGGTTGTAAACCTCGCTCACGCCAGCGGCTCGAAGCTGAGACTCGATTCCCGACCAGATATCCACCTCGTAATGACACGGCCCAATCGACGGGCTGATGAACGCCACACAATCCCCGGCTTTGGTGCCCAGGCGGTCTCGCATTGCCGCGATGGTCGCGCCGGTGATGTTGAGTTGTGTGCCTTTCTTACCGGAGTGAATCAGTCCAATCGCCGGGGTCTGCCGGTCCACAATGAATACCGCGGCGCAATCAGCCACCCGGATCACAAGCGGCAGGTTGCGCTCGCCGGTAACCAAGGCGTCCACCCCCGGATAGTGGCCCGGTCGCTTCACAACAGCGACCCCGTCACCGTGCGTCTGTTCGGCAGATGCGGCGCCGGGAGCGAACCGCTCCTGAAAGCCGGGATCGCGCGTATCCTCAATGGTTCGCAGGGTGAAGGCGTGCCGGATGCCACTGAGAGAACGGAGTGGCGCGAACGTCTCGACGTTCATTTCAACTTCACACTGACGCCCGTCATCCGTTCCAGCGTCGCCACCGCGACGTTGTAATCGTACAACGCCTGAGCTTCGTTCGACCGCGCCTCGGTCAGCGCCGTCTGCGCGCTCAACACATCGAGCTGCGTGCCGCTACCGGCCCGGAACCGCGCCTCCGCCAACCGCAGGCTCTCACCGCCTTGCTCGACCGTTTTCTTCTGGGCTTCGAGCAATTCGAGGGACTGGATGTAATCGGAGTAAGCCTGCCGGACTTCCAGTTCCACACCCCGGCGCGTGTCCGCGGCGTCGATTTCGGCCTGGGTCAGTTGCGCACGAGCCTGCTGGATTCGTCCGTGTGTGGCCAGGCCGTCGAACAAGTTCCATTGCGCGCGCGCGCCGACGCTCCAGCCGTGGATGGATTCATCGACGGAGTCCGAGAATGTCGAGTTGCGGATCCCGTAATCTGCGAAGAGCGAAACCTGCGGCTGATACCCCGCCCGGGCCACGCGGACGTTTTCCTGTTGCAGGCGGACGCGGTTTTCTGCCTGCACGATTTCCGGTCGCTGGGCAAGGGCCTGCCGGAGGGCTTGCTCAAGCGTCCATTCACTCGGTTGATATTCGAGTTTCCCCTCGGGCACGAAAGCCGGGTAATCAAGCGGCTGCTGGGAGAGGGTATCGATGGCGAGGAGCTTGGCCAAGGCTTCCTTTGAAAGGCGGAGGTTGTTACGGGCGCGGATCAGCGGCGGCTTGGCGTTGGCTAGTTCTACCTCCGCGCGGAGGACGTTGAACTGCGGTACAGCCCCAACATCGAACCGGTGCTGGGTGTCTTCGAGTTGCTGGGTGAGGAGCTTGAGGGACTGCTCCCGGACTTGGACCAACTCGATGTTCAGCAAGATCTGATAGAACGCCCGCCGGACATCCAACACCGTTTGCGCGACGACGCGCTGGAAATCGAGCACCGCGACCTTGTCACTGAACTTCGCCGC
>OMJI01000164.1 GCA_900299315.1 Verrucomicrobiota bacterium
GAGTTGGTTAAAATCGCGCTTCAATCCTTTGGAGTTTCCCATACTCCTTTGGACACCGTAAACCCAAGACTGTTCACTATATTATACAGGTATCAATAACGTCCTGCCCTTTGGCGTGCCACTGAACTAGATCTCCGTCAATTTGCGGAACTGAGCAACGCGCTTGAGGTTGACGCCGAAATCTCTTTGGCCGACGCGGGCGGAGCTGCGGATGTGGATCACGCGGGCGGTCTCGTCGAGACGGAGTTCGACGTCGTCAACGAAACGGAAGACGTGGGTGGTGAAGGTGGCGTGGAGGTAGCCGTTCGTTTCGGTTTGGATGCGCCCGCCCAAGTTGAGGACTGCCTGCCGGGCGCGCCCCCAGGCTTGAACCGGTGAATCGTTGAACGTCAGCGGCGTGCCGTCTTCCGTGCAGACGCAATTCGGCGGACCGGGACACGGTCGGAGCCGGCCATTCACGAGACCGAGGTGCGGCGGCCGGTGGGAACGCACAGCGAGGACGACCAGGGAGATGAGGACGAACGCGACGAAGCCGGGAAGCAGCCAGATCATTCGCTGACGAGTGTGCCGATGGTTTCCCCGAGGATGACCCGTTTGATGTTACCGGGCTTGAAGAGGTCGAAGACGATGATGTTCGTCTTGTTGTCCATGCAGAGGGAGAACGCGGTGCTGTCCATCACAGCCAAGCGGTTCTTGAGGGCGTCGGTGTAGCTGATGCGGTCGTAGCGGGTGGCCTGGGGATCCTTCTTGGGATCGGCGGTGTAGATGCCGTCCACCTTGGTCGCCTTCAGCAGGACGTCGCAGCCCATTTCGTTGGCGCGCAAGGCGGCGGTGGTGTCGGTGCTGAAAAACGGATTGCCAGTGCCCGCGCCGAAGATGACCACGCGCCCCTTCTCCAGATGCCGGACGGCGCGACGGCGAATGAACGGCTCGGCCACGCTGCGCATTTCGATGGCGGACTGGACACGCGTGGAGACGCCCGCCCGTTCCAGCGCGTCTTGGAGGGCGAGCGCGTTGATGACGGTGCCGAGCATGCCCATGTAATCGGCGGTGACCCGGTCGAGGCCGTGTTTGCTGCCGGCGACGCCGCGGAAGATGTTGCCGCCGCCGATGACGACGGCGAGTTGGATGCCGAGCGCCTTGATCTCCTTAATCTCGGCGGCGATGGCGTCGCACGTCTCGGGTGAAATGCCGTGCTCGCGCGAACCGAGCAATGCTTCACCGCTGAGTTTGAGCATCACGCGCCGGTACTTCGGAGCAGGGCTGGACATGCCCAGCGTTGTACACGCCACTGCCCCGGTTGGCAAGCGCGGCTACGCGGTCGGGTGGTGTTGGAAGCACCTGTAGCCGAGGCGTGAGCCTCGGCCGAAGCTGACGCTTCGGCTACAGTTGCCCACTCGCGACCAACAACCCTACGTGGTCGGCAGTTCTTCGCCCAATTGCCAGCGCGTAAAGCGCCGGATCACCATGTTCTCGCCCAGTGCGGCAATCTTCTGGGTGACGTGGTCATTGATGGTGATCTCGGGATTCTTCACGTACGGCTGTTCGAGCAGGCACACAGTGGAGAAGAACTTGTCGAGCTTGCCGGCGCAGATTTTCTCAATCGCGGCGGCCGGCTTGTCTTTCACCTGGGCGGCGTAGATTTCCTTCTCCGCGGCAACGATGCTGGCCGGGACGTCTTCGCGCCGGACCCAGCGCGGGTTGGCGGCGGCGATCTGTTGGGCGATGTCCTTGACGAGTTCCCGGAACTGCTCGTTGCGGGCCACGAAGTCGGTTTCGCAGTTCACCTCGACGAGGACGCCGAGTTTGCTGCCGTGGTGGATGTAGCTGGCGATGCAACCTTCGTTGGCCGCCCGCGCGGACTTACCGGCAGCGGTGGCGATGCCTTTCTTGCGCAGGATCTTCTCGGCTTCGGCGGAATCGCCGTTGGCTTCGACGAGGGCTTTCTTGCAATCCATCATGCCGGCGCCGGTCTTCTCGCGGAGGGCTTGAACTTGTTTGGAATCAATCTGCATGGCTGTGCTCATGGGTAAGGAATAAGTGGGTGGCCGGTTAGGCGACAACCGCCGGCTGTTCCGCGGCGACCTCGGCGGCCGGTGCGGCGGGCATCTTCTTGCCCAACTCGGCTTGCGCCTCGGCGACGGTTTCCGCAATGACGTTGGTGATGCACTTGATGGAACGAATCGCGTCGTCGTTCCCGGCGATCGGATAAGTGACGAGGTCCGGATCGCAGTTCGTGTCGACGATGGCAATGATCGGGATGTTGAGCCGGCGGGCTTCGTTGATCGCGATCTGCTCGCGGAGGATGTCCACGACAAACATGGCAGCCGGTGGCCGTTCCATGTTCACGATCCCGTCGAGGTTGCGGTGCAACTTGAACTGCTCGCGGCGCAAGAAGGCCTGTTCCTTCTTCGGGACGTGTTGCGCGTCGGCATCCGACAGCTTGGTGTCGATGTCGCGCATGCGCTTCACGCTATTGCGGATGGTGCGGAGATTGGTGAGCGTGCCGCCGAGCCAGCGATCGACGCAGTACGGCATGGTGGTGCGCTGGGCGGCGGTCTTGAGTTCCAACTGGGCCTGCTTCTTGGTGCCGACGAACAGCACTTGGCCGTGGCCGAGGACGATGTCATGGAGAAAGCCGCACGCAACTTCAATCTGGGTCAGCGTCTTGCCGAGGTCGAAAATGTGGATGCCGTTGCGTTCGGCAAAAATGAACTTCTTCATCTTGGGATTCCACCGCTTGGTCTGGTGACCAAAGTGAACTCCCGCTTCGAGCAACTCTGCGACTGTTATGTTGGCCAATGGGCCCTCCGTTGTTCATCCCCCGGCTTTGCCGTTGTGGGGACATCCCGTCTTGGGACGGGATTGATGTTGGTTGTTATTCTGCGCCGAAACCGTATCGGGCGCAGGGTTGGGCATTCTACGGAGGAGCGACTTCAATGCAAGGAGGAAAAATACAGGGATTTTTGGCTTTGTTTCAACCCGGTGATGGGGTAAAAAAGCTACGTGGTTTCGGCGAGGTGTGATTATGAACTACTACGCGCTCCCCACCCCGAAACGCGAGCTGCTCGCGGAAGTTCAGCGGCGACTCCCGTCCACCCGGCAGTTTGTCCAAGAAGCCTTCACCACGGACCACGGCCGCCCGGTGATGATCCGCGTCGGCTACCTCCGCGCTGATACATTCTATCTCTTCGACGACATGACCGCCCGGGCGTTTGCGGACACCATCGTCGATCTCGCCCCGCACCACAACGGTGGCGAACTGACTGTCTCGTACCCCTTCCACGGTGAATTCCGCGCCCAGCAACGTCACCTCCAGCTCCTGGCGCCCAAGTTGAGTGCCATACGCGTGCTGGCGGTCGATTCTCCGCGGAAACAATCCGTGCTGGCCGGTCGCGTGAATTGCCACAACATCACCGGGTCAATGCTGGCGAAGTACCGTCTTGTTCTCCACGAAGGGCACCGGCAAGTGCTCTTCATCTGCCGCGACACCAAGTCCTCCGACACAATCAACAGCGCCCGGTACCTTGGCTTCTTCACGTTTGATGTGGAAACCATCAGCGAGATTGCCGATGACATCGAGCAACTCCTCCACGGTTCCGGCACCCAGATGTCCACCTTCGCCAAACTGGAGATGCTCCATCGGACCACCCAGCGGGTCTCCCGCGAGCTCGAAAGCTACTCCCGCCGCGTCGACCTGGCCATCCAACGCGTTCAACGCAGGCCGGATGTGCTAACCCCCGCCCGACTCGACAAGATCCTCAACCAAGCCGTCGCCAAGATGCGGGAATTGGAGGAAATTCCCCGCCGCGCGATGCGGTCGATCGCGAAGTCCTCCCACTGAAGCAGTTGCATTCGGGGCGGAATTGAATAAAAGTCCGGGTGGAGGGTCAAACTAGGTGAGTGGAGATACCATGAAAACCTTGATTAGAATTTTGACAGCAGTCGTCATCATTGGCGTTTTGAGCACCGTGGGGACAAGTTCCGCACAGGCGGGAGGATCGTACTCGTTCGGCTTCGGATACAGCAGCGGTGGATATGGCCGACATTACCGGCCGTACTACGGAGATTATTGCGGGCCGCGGTACTATCCGCGTTCGTGCTTCTCTTACAGCTACATCTACGCGCCACCGCCCGTCGTCTACTACGATCCGCCTCCGGTCTACTACGCTCCCGCGCCGCCACCGCCGGCGTCCTATTACTACCAAGGCGGCGTCTTCTATAGCTACTGAACCTGGCGTCTGATGTTCTTCGGTAGAAGGAGACTCACAGACTGACAGTTGCCGTGGGCGCATCTTGCCCGGACACAGCCACGCGGACGTGACGCGCACCCAACTTGCCTAGCCGTTCCGCAACAACTCGCTGCGCCAACTCCGGTCGGTTGCAGTCCCGGCTCAGGTGCGCGAGGAAAACATGCCGGAGTTTGTCGGTGACCACGTCGCACGCCAAGGTGGCCGCGGCATCGTTGCTGAGGTGACCGTGCCGGCTCAGGATGCGCTGCTTCGTTGACCAAGGTCGCACCGTGTCGTCCTGCAACATCTTCACGTCGTGGTTGGCCTCGACGATGAGGACATCCGTCGCGCGCACCCGGTCGGCCACAAGTTTGGTGGCGTGCCCGAGGTCCGTAAGCACCCCGACGGTGTAACCGTTGTGGCGGACGACGAAGTTGACCGGGTCTTGGGCATCGTGCGGGACGGAAAAGGATTCGACGGTGAGGTCGCCAATTTCGAATGAGCTACCGGTCGCGAAGAGGCGCCACGAAATCGGGACGGCCGCATTGCGTTCCGGATCTGAGCTGATCGCCTCAGCCGTCAGCCGGTTGGCATAAACCGGGATCGCGCGTTGTTTGCACAACACGGTGAGGCCCCGGGTGTGGTCGCCGTGTTCGTGAGTGAGGACGATGCCAGTGATCTGCTCGATGCTCCGGCCTAGCAACGCCAGCCGCTCCTTGATTTGCCGGCCACTCAACCCGGCATCCACCAGCAGGCACGTCCGGTCCGACTCGATCAGCGAGCAGTTCCCCGAACTGCCGCTCCCCAAAATTGTGACTTTCACCCCCACGCGGCGATTGTACTCAGACGCACTGCAGATGCAACACGGCAATCTCGGGCCGGCAATTAAACCGAATCGCGGGATATATCGTCCCCAACCCCCGGCTCACGTACATCTGCGCCGTGCCATTCTGGAAGTGACCACGGGCGTATTTCATTCCGTACCGGGACGGAACGATCGGCGGACCATAAAGCGGGATTCTCACCTGCCCGCCGTGCGTGTGCCCGGCCAGGATGAGATGGGCACCGGGCTGTTGCCAGTGCTCGAACGTGTCAGGATTATGCATCAGGACAAGGGAGAACGGCGCTGCAACCCCGGCAAAGGCCTTTGAAAAATCCACTCCCTCCGTCCACATGTCCCCCAGCCCAACGACCGGCAGCTGCTCGCCGTTGACCCGAGCGAACTCCGCGCGATTCCGCAACACCGGCACGCCGGCCGTCTCGATTGCGCGCGTCACGTGACCGGCATCGTACCAGTGATCGTGATTGCCGAGCGACGCAAACACACCAAACCGGGCTCGCGCCTTCGCCAGACAAGCCGCCGCATCGTCGACGAACCCGGCCGCCTCATCGTCGCCGCCGTACACTTTCTGCCCTTTCGCTGTCCGTCCGTGCGTCAAATAATCACCGGTAAACACCATCAGATCCGGTTCCAATTCGTTGGCCACCGCCACGCAGTGCTGGAGATATTCGGTGCTGACATACCGGCTGCGATGCAAGTCCGTGAGATGGGCAATCGTCACACCGTCCCACGCCCGCGGCAGACCGGCAACGCGGATGGGGATATGATTGACCTCAACGCGACGCGGCTCGATGAACCGCGGATAAATGACACCACCGGTCGCCAGCGCGGCACCGGACCAGAGCGCACGCCGAAGAAATGCGCGCCGTGAAAGTTCGTAACTCATTTTGGGGTGTTAGACCTTGTTTTCACTTTACTTGCTCAATTCGCTGCCTATAGTGCGACCAGCGATGGCTGGTCCTGGATTACATCAAGTACAACGTCTTTCGCTGCAACAAATTCTCGCGCCCCAGTTGCAGCAGAGCCTCCATTTGTTACAGGTGTCATCGCTGGAATTGCAGTCGCTCGTGGCGGAGGAATTGCAGCAAAACCCGATGCTCGAGGAACTGCCGAAGGACGAGACGCCCCGCATCGAGGTGGAAACTCCCAGCGACGCCGCGGCCAACACCCCGGACGCGAAAGACGAACTGGATTTCAAGCAGGAGTTCGAGGTCCTCTCCAAGCTCGACGACGAGTGGCGCGAGTATTTTTCCCAGACGAGCGTTCATCGGTCGCATTCCTCCGAGCAGGAAGAGCAACGCCAACATTTCTTCGACTCAATCACCGAGCAGCAATCTCTCCAGCAACATCTGCTCGAACAGCTCAACTTTGCCACCCTGTCGCCCGAGCAACGCAAGGTCACCGAGCTCTTGATCGGCAACATCAGCGACGACGGCTATCTCCTCACCCCGGTCGAGGAGATCAGCGTCAGTTCCGGTGTCCCGCTCGATCAACTGCAGACGGCTTTGGAACTGGTTCAATCCTTTCACCCGGTCGGCGTCGGTGCCCGCAATTTGCAGGAATGCCTTCTCCTCCAACTCAAACGCATGGGCCGGGCGGATTCCGTTGAAGCCCGGGTCGTGACCGACCACCTCGAAGACCTCGGCCGCAAGCGCTATCCCGAAATCTCCCGCACCACCGGGTTGAGCGTCCAGGAAGTGCAGGAACTAGCCAACTTCATCGCGACGCTCGAACCCAAGCCCGGGCGGATGTTCAGCACCGAGCAGCACCAGTATGTCTCCGCCGACGTCGTCGTCCAGCGCGTCAACGGCGAGTACGTCGTCATCCTGAACAACGAGCAAATCCCCCACCTCCGCATCAGTAACACGTACAAGGAGCTGATGGCCGACCCGAAGAAGTTTGCCGAGGCGAAGGATTACATCCGCGACAAAGTGCGGGCCGGCAAGTTTCTCATCAAGAGCATCCACCAGCGGCAACAGACGATCGGCAACATCGCGAAAGTCATCGTCGAACGCCAACGCGAGTTTCTCGACAAGGGCATCTCGCATCTCAAGCCGCTCACGATGGCGCAGGTCGCGGAAGTCGTCGGTGTCCACGAAACGACCGTCAGCCGCGCCGTCGCGAACAAGTACATGCAGACGCCGCAGGGATTGTTCGAGATGAAGTTCTTCTTCACTCCCGGCTTCACGACCGACAGTGGCGCGGCGATGAGCAACACCAGCGTCAAAGACGAGATCGACAAGCTCATCGAGCGCGAAGACCCCTCCAAGCCGCTCTCCGACCAGGAAATCGTCGCCATCCTCAAGGAGAAAGGCATCCCGATCGCCCGCCGCACCGTCGCGAAGTACCGGAGCGAGCTCAACATCCTCCCGAGCAACCTCCGCAAGCAGTACTGAAGCTACCGGCCTTTAGGCGCCCCCTCACACTACCGCGCCCCTGTAGGGCGCGATGCCCGATGTCGTCTTCGGGTATCGCGCCGCGCCGTGACACTGCACTTGATCGCGGCGCGAAACCTCGAAACGACACGAGGCTTCGCGCCCTACAACGCTCTGCTCGACCCGCTTTGCGCTTGCCTGTATTTTCGCGCGCCCTATAGTGCCACGCGCTATGGCTCACAACCTCTTCGATTCACTCCAGCATTTCGACCTCGGCGACGGTCGGAAAGGCAAATTCTATTCCCTGCCGGCCCTCGAAAAAGCCGGCGTCGGTCCCATCTCGCGCCTACCGGTCTCCATCCGCATCGTGCTGGAATCCGTGTTGCGCAACGTGGACGGCAAGAAGGTCGCCGAGAAAGATGTCCGCACGCTCGCGAACTGGAATGCCAAGTCCCCGGCCGCGGAAGAAATCCCGTTCATCGTCGCCCGGATCGTCCTGCAAGACTTTACCGGTGTGCCGCTCCTCGTCGATTTGGCGGCGATGCGCTCCGCGCTGGCGCGCATGGGCAAGGACGTGAAGCAAGTCGAGCCGCTCGTACCGGTCGATCTCGTCGTCGATCACTCTGTCCAAGTCGATTTCTTCGGGACGCCGACCTCGCTCCAGCAGAACCTCGACATCGAGTTCCAGCGCAACCGCGAGCGTTACATGCTGCTCAAGTGGGGCCAGCAAGCGTTCCAGACATTCGGCGTCGTCCCGCCCGGCATCGGCATCGTCCATCAGGTCAATCTCGAATACCTCGCCAAGGGCGTCCTCAACGCCGGTGACGTGTACTACCCGGACACGCTCGTCGGCACCGACTCGCACACCACGATGATCAACGGCCTCGGCATCGTCGGCTGGGGCGTCGGCGGCATCGAGGCGGAAGCCGGGATGCTCGGCCAGCCGGTCTATTTCCTCACGCCCGAAGTTGTCGGCGTGAATCTCACCGGCACGCTCCGCGAAGGCGTCACCGCCACCGACCTCGTCCTCACCATCACGCAGATGCTTCGCAAGGCGAAGGTCGTCGGCAAGTTTGTCGAATTCATCGGCCCCGGCGCCGCCAGCCTGCCGCTCACCGACCGGGCCACTGTCGCGAACATGGCACCGGAGTACGGCGCGACAATGGGGTTCTTCCCCATCGACGAGCAGACCGTCGCCTACTTGCGGATGACCGGCCGCAGCGACGCGCACTGCAAGCTGTTCGAGAACTACTACCGGGCCCAAGGTCTCTGGGGCATTCCCCAAGCCGGCCAGTGCGATTACAGCAGCGTGCTCGAACTGGATCTCGGCACCGTCCAGCCGAGCGTTGCCGGCCCGAAACGGCCGCAAGACCGGATCGAAGTTAAAGACCTCAAAGCCAAGTTCACCGAGTTGCTCCAAAAGCCGGCGCCCGATGGTTACGGCAAGACGCCCCAGCCGAACGGCAAACTCACCCACGGCTCCGTCGTCATCGCAGCCATCACCAGTTGCACCAACACATCCAACCCGTCCGTCATGCTCGGCGCCGGGTTGCTCGCGAAAAAAGCCGTCGAGCGCGGCCTCAAGATACCGGACTACGTGAAGACCTCGCTGGCTCCCGGCTCGCGCGTGGTCACCGATTACCTGCAGAAGACCGGGCTGCAACCGTACCTCGACAAGATCGGCTTTAACCTCGTCGGCTACGGTTGCACCACCTGCATCGGCAACTCCGGTCCCCTGCCCCCGCCGGTCGAGCAAGCCGTGCTCGGCAACGATCTCGTCGTCGCGAGCGTGCTGTCCGGTAACCGCAACTTCGAGGCGCGCGTTCACCAGAACGTGAAAGCCAACTTCCTCATGTCGCCGCCGCTTGTCGTCGCCTACGCGCTGGCCGGTCGGGTCGATATCGATCTCACCAAGGAACCCATCGCCAACGGCGTCTACCTGAAGGATATCTGGCCGACGTTGAGCGAGATCCGCGACGCCATCAAATCCGCGCTCGACCCCGCCACGTTCCGGCGGCTCTACACCGATTTCGAAAAACAAAACCCGCTCTGGAACAACGTCCCCGCCCCCACCGGCGACGTGTACGCGTGGGACGACAAGAGCACCTACATCCAGGAACCACCGTTCTTCGACAAGCTCCCGCTCAAGCCCGGCAGCATCACCGACATCAAGGGCGCCAAGCCGCTCGGCATCTTCGGCGACAGCGTCACCACGGACCACATCAGCCCCGCCGGCAGCATCAAACAGGATTCGCCCGCCGGTAAGTTCCTCATCGCCAACGGCGTCACCAAGGCCGACTTCAACAGCTATGGCGCGCGGCGCGGCAACGACCGCGTGATGACGCGCGGCACATTCGCCAACGTCCGCATCAAGAACCTGATGGTTCCCGGCGTCGAGGGCGGCGTGACGAAACACAACGACGAGACCATGCCCATCTACGACGCCTCAATGAAGTACCAGCAAGCCGGCACGCCGCTGATCATCTTTGCCGGTCAGGAATACGGCACCGGCAGCTCGCGCGACTGGGCGGCCAAAGGCACCAAGCTCCTCGGTGTCCGGGCCGTCATCGCCCAGAGCTTCGAGCGCATCCACCGCTCCAACCTCGTCGGCATGGGCGTGCTCCCCTGCCAGTTAAAGGACGGCACAACCGCTCAATCACTGGGACTGACCGGCACCGAGACGTTCGACATCGTCGGACTGTCCGACCACGTCAAACCCCGGCAGGAATTGACGCTGGTGATCAACGGCGAAAAACGCGTGCCGGTGATCTGCCGAATCGACACTCCCATCGAGGTCGAATACTACCGGCACGGCGGCATCCTCCCCTACGTCCTCCGGCAGTGGCTGGCGTAGGACTACCGGGCTCGCTGACGAATAGCCAGCGCCCGTTTGTCGCCGCGATTGGCGGGATACCGAAGCGCGTGACGGATCAACCACTTCCTCTCGCGCCCGGCACCTTTCAGCCAGCGCTCGCACAGATCAAACACAAGCCCGGGGTGGTCCTTGGCAATGTCACCGAGATGATTGGCCACGCTGCGCCGGACGTACAAGTCGCCATCATCCTTCAACGCTTCGAGAATCGGCAGCACCGGCCCCGGGTCCTTCTGTAAGGCCGGTATTCGCATCGCCCACGGCAACCGCGGCCGGGAACCTTCCGAGCATAACCGCCGGACATGCGGGTCCGGATCGCCGGTCCACTGCAGAAGCCGGTCAAGCGTCCGCGCCTGGTACCGGATGATGAATGGCCGCATCGAGAACTCGGCACTGAACCTCCGAGTCAGTTCGTATTGCGCGCCCATCGACGTTTCAAAATTCTCCAGCCCGTACTCAGCCACGAAACAGACGTGCGGCAGATAGAAGAACACGCCCAGCCCCAAGTCTTCGGTCTGGCCGAGCGGCGGCGTCAGCGAACGCAGCAAGACCGCCATCGCCTGCTCGTACCGACGCGGCAGATGCTTCTGCAGCACGCGCGCCAGATGTTTACCGCGATCGAGAATCGCAAGCGGTTCCAACCCGTTCCGGGCGTCCCGCTGAAACGCGGCCGCATCGAACGCCGTGTGTACCAACCCGATGTTGTGCGCCAAGCACTCGATCGCCTCGTCACCCAAGAGATTCTTGAGAGAAACGCCCTTCTGGATGGCTCGGGGCGCAGCCGGCAGGCGAAACGGCGGCAGTTTGCTCTTCACCTAGCGGTTCAACCTCAACCGACCTTCATCCAGATCGATGAATTCAAACATCGTCTGCACCGTACCGGCTGGCAGACCGATTTCGGCGAGGCGCTCGTTCAACCGCTGCGTGCCGGCATCGCGCCAGCCGCGCTTGGTCATGAACGCATTCCAGATTTCGATCTGTTCATCGGTCGGTCGGCGTCCGTGCGCGTAAGCCCACTCCAGCAACTCCTCATCAGACCTGCCGCCCTTCAAAACTTCCGCTTCCAACTTGGCGTAATCGATCCGCAGGAACTTGCAGCATCGGTCATCAAAACTATTCTTCATCTTTTGACCAAGACCCGCTTGCCAGCCTTCGGGCAACTTACCGGCCGCGGCTAGTCGAATCTTGTCGAGCATGCGCCCGAAATACACGAGGCCGTTGACTTGGTCTGCCGGGCTGCGCAGCCCGGGAATGATGGTGGGATAAGGTAGCGTCGCCATGCGTCACTTGTAGCACCGGTAATCCTGAACGGGCAAGCCGTGGTCAGATTAGATTTTGATCTGTTTCCAGCACCCGCGCCGGAACAAGGCGATGCCGATGATGCCGGCGGTTGACTCGGCGATGACAATGGACCAGTACACGCCCGTTTCGCGCAGCCCCAACTTCAACGCGAGCAGATACGCCAGCGGAATCTCCAGCAACCAGAAGCAAACGAGGTTGATCTTCGTCGGCGTCAGCGTGTCGCCCGCGCCGTTGAATGCCTGCGGCATCACGAGGCCCCACGCGTAAAAGATGTATCCCAACGCCACGATGCGCAGACATTTCGCTCCCGCTGTCACGACCGGCGCGTCGGTGGTGAAAATGCGGATGAGTTGTTCGTTGGCGACGATGTAGACGGCCGATACCGCGAGCATGAACGCCATCGTGGCCAAGCCGGTCAGCCAGACCGACCGCTCCGCGCGTTCGGGCTGTTGCGCACCGAGGTTCTGCCCCACCAACGTCGCCGCCGCGTTCGACAGCCCCCACGCCGGCAGGAACGTGAGAATGAAAATCCGCACGGCGATCGTGTACCCGGCCAGCGCTTCGCTCCCGAACGACGCCATGATCCGCACCAATCCCACCCACGACGACGTCGCAATAATCATCTGGCCGATGCCGCCCAGCGACGTCTGCAGCAGCCGTTTCATCACGACGAAATCAACACGCACTTGGGACCAGAGCACCCGGATGTGTTTCGCACCGCGCAGCAACACCCACAACTGCATCACCACGCCAAGGCCGCGCCCCACATTCGTCGCGACCGCCGCGCCCTCGATCCCCATCGCCGGGAATGGGCCCCAACCGAAGATGAGGACCGGGTCGAGCACGATGTTCACGCCGTTAGCCAGCCACAACACCCGCATCGCCATCGCCGCGTCACCGGCCCCGCGGAAGACCGCGTTGATGACAAAGAGCAACATGATCACCGCGTTCCCGCCCAGCATCCAAGCCGTGTACCGGTACCCGTGCTGAATCGCCCACTCGTCCGCGCCCATCAACGTCAGGATGTCTTTCGCGAAGAACGCACCTGCCACCGCGAACGGAATGCTCGCCGCCAACGCCACCGCAATCGCCTGCACCGCCGCATCCGCCGCCCCGGCCTTGTCGTGCTCGCCCACGCGCCGCGCGACAAACGCCGTTGTCGCCATCGCCAACCCAATCGCCACTGCGTACACCAACGTCAGCAACGATTCCGTCACGCCCACCGTCGCCACCGCCGACGCGCCCAGCGACGACACGAAATACACGTCCACCACCGCGAAGATGGATTCCATCGCCATCTCGAGGATCATCGGCACCGCCAATAGGAAAATCGCGCGCCCGATGCTCCCCTGCGTGTAGTCCGCACCCGTCCCGCGAACCGCATCGCGCAAATCTCGCCATAGATTGGCCAGCGTGAGTTTCATGGAAGACAGAACGGAAGAGCAGCCTACCGCTGCCAGTTACGCTTGCGGCGGCCACTGCTTACCGGCCAATTCCTTTGGCAACTGCGTGGGATCAGTCGGGTAGATGAGCGACAAATCCATTTTTGACTTGGAGCCTTGGAGAAATTCCAATTCCTCCGGCGCGCCGATAATGAGCCAGAGCACCTCATTGTCAGTATCGTTGAACACCTGCCGGAGTTGGTCAGGCCCAACGAGCACACCGCCGTATTTTGGCACGGTCAACGTCTCCTCACCAACGCGCATGCGGCCGGTACCCTCCAGCACGAAGTAAAACTCCTCCGCCCGGATGTGCTTGTGTAACGTATTCGCGCTCATCGGCGGCAACCGCCACAACCGCGCCCCGATGTTCTCGCTCCCGGTCCGTTCGAGGTAATCCGCGTTCGGGATTTTCATCAGGTTGGAGGGACGCCAATGCAGATCGTCTGGCGTGATGAGCCGGTAACCCTGGAAGGATTTCGTCATGACGGTCAGTGCCCCTGTTCTTCAAGAAGCGCCTGCAATTCGGCAAGCACTTCGAGGTCTTTGGGGCGACCAGCAGCGCGTTTGAGTTTGATCAGCGTTGGCAAATCCACACACCGAAACTTCACACCAAACGCTTCCGCCACCCAGGTGTGCGGTAAGAGTTGCCGGTAACTGCCACCGCCCACAACTTCACCGAGCAAATCCAAATCGCCGAGCGTCGTGGTCAGCGTAAAGTTCAACCCGTGCTGGATGGTCGGCGTGTCGAACTTGAAAGGTAATCCCGGTGGGGCACCGCGCAGGTATGGGGAAAACGGTTTGAGCAGCTTGGCAATCCGCTCAAGGTTTTCCTTCTTCCGGTCGTACACAACATCCACGTCAAACGTCAACCGCGCCGACCCGAGGACATTACCGGCCACACCCCCGATCAGGATAAACGCGACTCCCCCTTCCACAAGCAGCGGCAGAATCTTGTCGAACTGTGTGCTCATCGCTTCTTCGCCCGGCGCGCACGCTTGCCGGCCCGCCTCAATTCAGCGGCAAATGCGCTAAAATTGACCAGCTTCTCCAACCGCTGCGCCGGGGTCAGCTTTAGATTCTCGCGCAACAAAGTTCGATCCACACCGGGCAAATAGGCTTCCACCACCGGGTCGCGATACGCTTTGGGTTTCATCCGCATCCACTCTAACAATTTCCGATAGCGGCGTAAACTTCCGACATGGCTCAAGCTGACTTCTTCGAACCTAAATACTGTTCCTCGCTGACTTTCTCCATCCACTCGACCACTTTACCGTCGAGGCTTTCGTGGATGGCGATGTGCGTCATCGCAATCTGCGGTGACGCGCCGTGCCAGTGTTTCTCACCCGGCAAGATGCAAACCACGTCGCCCGGCCGGATCTCTTCCACCGGCCCGCCCCAGCGTTGGACTCGGCCGACGCCATAGGTGACGATCAGCGTCTGCCCGAGAGGATGCGAGTGCCAGTTCGTGCGCGCTCCCGGCTCAAACGTGACATTCACCCCGTGCACCCGCGCCGGCGCTTCCGCTTGGTGCAGGTAACTCATCCACACCGTGCCGGTAAACCACTCCGCCGGCGCTTGCTTCATCTGTAACGTGGCCGTTCGTCGAATTTCCATCTCAGACCCGCTTGGCGAGTTCAGCCTGACTGTGGGCGAGGACTTCCTTGTGCAACGAATTGCCGTGCGCATCCATCGTGACGACCGCCGGGAACTTCACCACATCCAATTCCCAAATCGCTTCTGGTGAACCAAACTTTTCCAAGAAGTAGACGTTGCGAACTTTCGTGATGTGTTCCGCCAAGACTTGCGCCGCGCCACCGATGGCATGGAGGTAAACCGCCCCGGCTTCCTGACACGCCGCCAGGGTCCGGTCGCCCATCCCGCCCTTCCCGATGACCGCGCGCACGCCGAACTTCTTGATGATGTCACCTTGATAGGGCTCTTCGCGAATCGAGGTTGTCGGGCCTGCCGCGGTGACCTTCCAGTTGCCGGCCTCGTCTTTGAACACGACCGGGCCGCAATGATAGATGATACTGCCGGTCAACGACACGCCTGGCGGCAACTCGCCGCCCTTGGCGAGATACTTGTGCACCGCATCGCGCCCGGTCACGACAACGCCGGTAATCTCGACGGCATCGCCGACTTTGAGTTGGCGAACGACTTCTTCTGTCAATGGAGTGGAAATATTCATATCAGTAGAGCCAATCCATAATCTTGCCGGTCGCATCAAGCCGCGCCCCGTGGCGCCGGTACGCCCAGCACATGTAACTGATGCTTACAAAAAACGATGCCGGCACGCGGTTCGCCGCGCAAATCTTCACGCCGAGCAACGTCGTCTTGCCGCCAAAGCCCATCGGACCGATGCCGAGTTCGTTGGCGGTGTTGAGAATGTCCTGCTCCAACTTATCAAGCTCGGGATTCGGATTCCGGTCATCGAGCGTGCGGAGGAACTGGATTTTTGAAAACTCATAGCCCGTCGCCCGGTCACCGCCGATGCAAACGCCAAGCACCCCCGGGCCGCAGCCCTTGCCCTGCGCCTGCAAGACCGCATCGAGAATCGCCTTCCGGCAACCCGCCATGTCCCGGTCGGCCTTGATGGTTTCATCCGGCAACGAGTACTGCGCCCCAACGTTCTCGCAGCCGCCGCCCTTCAACATCAACCGCACCGACACAGCCGCTTCCTTGTGTTGGTGGAAATGAATCGTCGGCGCTCCCGGCCCGAGATTCGTCCCGTCGTTCTTGCCGGTCAGCGAATCCACGGAGTTCTGCCGGAGATACCCTTTCTGCGTCGCCAACTTCACGGCGTTGCGAGCCGCCTCAGTGAACGAAATCTGGTCGAAGCCCGCCGGGCTGTCCACGTAGAACAACACGCTGCCGGTATCTTGGCAGATGGGCTGGGATTTTTGTTTCGCGAGCGCGATGTTGTGCTCGATGATCTTCATCGCGCTTTCGGCGATCGTGCCTTTCTTTTCGCGTTCCAGCGCCGCGAGAATCGCGCGCTGCACATCATCCGGTATCTCCGCCGAAGTCCGCCGGATGAGTTCAATCAAAGAATCCTGCCAAGTATTCATGTCAGCTGGAGGATACCGTCAGCAGTGGGTTTGACAAGCGCGATGGTTACGGCTCGCAATCCAATTCCGCCTGCAGCTTCTCGACGCCCTGCAAGAGATTGGCGAATTTCCGCCCGTATGGCGTCAGCCGGTACTCGACGCGCGCGCTGGTGGACAGACTGTTTCTGATTGAAGTCGTCTCCTTTGATTGGAACTGTCCCAAGCACGCCACGCCGCGTTACACTGCAACCGAGGTCGAAGTCCGGCTCAAAGCAAAAGGTTGAGTTGGCTAGACCTTGAGCGAACCGCGAAAACCCCGGCTGCTGTAATAGGACTCCGCGCCATTGCAGCCGATGAAGACCCGGCGAAACCGGTGCTCGCCATAGAGCGCGCCGCCGAGCTCCCGCATTTCCGCCGGGGTGGCGAGCCAACTTGAACGCTTGGTGTCGAACTCGCCCAGCTTCTGGAGCGCGAAATATTCTTCCTCGGTCAGCAACTCGATTCCCATCGCCCCCGCCATGCCTGTCGCGCTGCCTTTGGGTTTGTGTTGCTTCCGAGATTTCAGTGCTTCGTCATCGTAGCAAAGACTCGTCCGCCCCACCGGCGTTTGCTGTGAACAATCAACGAAGATGACTGCCCCGGTCTTCCCATCCAGCCCGACAACATCCGGCTCGCCACCGGTCCGTTCCATTTCGTGGAGCGACAAGAGTTTGTCCGGTTGCGCGTCCAACCGGGCCCGCACTATTGCCCAGTTCAGCCATTGGTGACGATTCGGGTTTTCCACAAACCGAGCTTGAAGCACTTTGAGCAACTCATCACGTTGCTTAGAGGACAACTTTGCCACGCTTCCTCCGCTTCCCACTCAGGCCTTGCGGTAAACCTCAGCGCCCTTTTCCACGAACTCCTTCGACTTCGCTTCCATCCCCTTCTTCAACGCGTCCGCCTCGGCAATGCCCTGTTCGGCGGCGTATTTGCGGACGTCCTCCGTGATCTTCATCGAGCAGAAATGCGGACCGCACATGGAACAGAAGTGGGCGGTCTTCGCGCCGTCTTGCGGGAGGGTTTCGTCGTGGAACTCACGGGCGGTGACCGGGTCGAAGCCGAGGTTGAACTGGTCTTCCCAGCGGAACTCAAACCGGGCTTTGCTCAGGGCATTGTCCCGGTATTGCGCGCCGGGATGGCCCTTCGCCAAGTCGGCGGCGTGCGCCGCAATCTTGTAAGTGATGACGCCGTCCTTCACGTCCTTCTTGTCCGGTAAGCCGAGGTGCTCTTTTGGCGTGACGTAGCAGAGCATCGCGCAGCCGTACCAACCAATCATCGCCGCGCCGATGCCGCTCGTGAAATGATCGTAGCCGGGCGCGATGTCCGTCGTCAGCGGCCCGAGGGTGTAGAACGGCGCTTCGTGACACCACTCCAACTGCTTCGCCATGTTCTCCTCGATCATGTGCATCGGCACGTGACCGGGGCCTTCGTTCATGACCTGCACGCCTTTCGCCCACGCGCGCGTCGTGAGTTCGCCCTGCGTCTTCAACTCGGCGAATTGCGCCTCGTCGTTTGCATCCGCGATGCTACCGGGCCGCAACCCGTCGCCGATGCTGAAGCTCACGTCGTAAGCCGACATGATGTCGCAGATGTCGTCCCAATGCGTGTAGAGGAAATTCTCCTGATGATGTGCGAGGCACCACTTCGCCATGATGCTACCGCCGCGACTGACGATACCGGTCACGCGGTTGGCCGTGAGCGGCACAAACCGCAGCAGCACCCCGGCATGGATGGTGAAGTAATCCACGCCCTGCTCTGCCTGTTCGATAAGCGTGTCGCGGAAGATTTCCCAAGTGAGTTCCTCCGCCTTGCCGCCCACTTTTTCGAGCGCCTGATAAATCGGCACGGTCCCAATTGGTACCGGCGAATTCCGCAAAATCCATTCGCGCGTCGCGTGGATGTTCTTGCCGGTGGACAGGTCCATCACCGTGTCCGCGCCCCACTTCGTCGCCCAACGCATCTTCTCGACTTCCTCCTCGATGCTCGACGCGACAGCGCTGTTGCCGATGTTCGCATTGATCTTCACGAGGAAATTTCGACCGATGATCATCGGCTCGAGTTCCGGGTGATTCACGTTCGCCGGGATGATGGCCCGACCGGCCGCAACTTCGCTGCGAACAAACTCCGGCGTGATCTCTTTGGGAATCCGCTGAGGGAAGCGCCGAAAGACTGACGGCGTGAATTCACTATCCGGCAATTGACCGGAGCCGGGATGCTGTTGCGAGGCGCGGCCCATGTTTTCGCGGATCGCGATGAACTCCATCTCGGGCGTGATGATGCCTTGGCGGGCATACCAGAGTTGCGTGACCGGGTGGCCTTTGCACGCGCGCAATGGCCGGCGACGTTGGCCTTTGAATTCCGTGAGCCGGTTACGCTCGGCCTTGCTGGCGAACTCGGCGTGCTTGCCGGAGAGATAACCGTTGTCTTGCGGCTTCACTTCCCGGCCGTCGTGTTCTTCCACGTCGCCGCGTTTCAGGATCCAATCGCGCCGCACCGCTGGCAATCCGGCTTCGGGCTTGCCGGTGAATTGCGGGTCGCCCCACGGCCCACTGCAATCGTAAACGCGCACGGGTTCGTTGGGCGCTGTCAGTTCGATCTCGCGCATCGGCACGCGCAACTGGCCGACATAGACACGACGACTCTTCGGGAGTTCGTCAGAACTGTGAGGAATATCTTTCTTCGAAGCGATCATCTAGTTTCCCTCCGCCGGCATTACCCGGATCAGGTTCCACGGGTGTAATCTCAGTCCCGCCATGGCGGGACACCCCGGTTTGCATCAGTTGAACGACCGGCCGCAACCGCACGTCGAGTGCACGTTCGGGTTGTTGATCTTGAAGCCGGTCCCCTGCAGGCTGTCCATGTAATCGATCGTGCTGCCCTTCAGGAAATTGAGGCTCATCGGATCCACGACCACTTCCACCCCGTCCTGCACGGCGATGACATCGTCGGGCTTCTTCTCATCGAACGCCATCCCGTACTCCATGCCAGAACAACCCCCGGCATCGACGTACACGCGCAACGCCTTCCCCGCGAGGGACTGCTCGCGCTGCATCGTCTTGATCTGCTCGGCCGCTTTCGGTGTGACAGTGATCATGCGCGAAGCGTAGCAAGCCGATGCCGGGGTGTCAAACCTACCGCTTCACAACGCACACGAAATCTTCTATCGTGCGCCGCTCACATGAAAACGGGTTTCACCACACGCGCCGTCCACACCGGCCGCGGCTACGTCGGCACCACCGGGGCCGTCATGCCACCGGTGTACCTGACCTCCACTTTCGCGTCGGGCAACCCGGACGGCTTCGACTACACGCGCTCCGGCAACCCGAACTTCCGGCTGCTGGAAGAAACCATCGCCGCCCTCGAAGACGCGAAGTTCGCGACTTGTTTTGCCAGCGGCGTGTCGGCCATCACCGCGGTCGTGTCGAGCCTCAAGACCGGTGATGTCGTCCTCGCGGAGGAAAACATCTACGGCTGCACCTACCGGCTCTTCGAGCGCGTCTTCGCCAAGTTCGGCGTCCGCGCCGTGTACGCCGACCTCAGCCGTCGCGCCAACTGGCGGAAAATCCGGGAACTCCAACCGGCGCTAGTCTGGCTCGAAAGCCCGACCAATCCGCTCTTGAAGATTCTCGACATCGCCGGCATCAGTAAACTCGGTGCGCCGGTCGTGGTGGATAACACGTTCGCGTCGCCGTTCCTCCAACGTCCGCTCGAACTCGGCGCCACCATTTCGCTTTCGTCCACGACCAAGTACATCAACGGCCACAGCGATTCACTCGCCGGCGTCGTCGCCACCAACGCCCCCGTCTGGCACGAACGGATGGTCTTCGCCCAAAAAGCGCTTGGCTTGCAACCCGGTCCCTTCGACGCGTGGCTGACGACGCGCGGCGCGAGGACGTTGGCGTTGCGGATGGAACGCCACTGCGCCAACGCGCTCGCGATTGCCGGTTGGCTGGAGAAACAACGCGGCGTGCGCTCGGTCCGGTATCCGTTTCTGAAAAGCCATCCTCAATACCGGCTGGCGCGTCGCCAGATGAGCGGCGGCTCGGGCATCATCACCTTCGAGTTGGCCGGTAATGCGAAGGCGTTCTGCCGGAAGTTGAAGCTGTTCACGCTCGCCGAAAGTCTCGGCGGTGTCGAAAGCCTCGTCTGCCACCCGGCCACGATGACGCACGCCAGCGTCCCGCGCGCGGTCAGGGAGCGCACCGGCATCAAGGACGGGACGGTCCGACTGTCCGTCGGCATCGAGGACGTCGCGGATTTGATCGCCGATCTCAAGCAGGCACTATGAATTTACTCACGCATCCCATCTGGCGCGCTGAAGATCTTGGGCGGCCCATACCGGACACGGTCCATGCTGTTTCGATGGCGTTGCCGCGCTGGGAAGATGTCGTCGCGTATGAGGAGAAGGAACCGCACATCCTCGACCGGCTTGTGAGCGGGTATCCACGGTTTGTCGTTCATCCGATCGTTCAAGAGGTCGCGCAACGACTCGGCGGCGCGAAACCTTGCCTGCCCTTCCCTTCCCGCCGGGTCGCGGAGCTGGCTGCGAAACATGTCGGCGGTAAATCGCAGGTCGTGGAGAAAAACGGCCTCTGGGGCGTCATCACGTCGGCGATGACAGCCGGTGAGTTGAAGCTGTTCTGGCAACATACCGGCTTGATCATCTCGACCCGGCAGGCCGAAGCCATTTTGGCCGGTAAGTCTGCTCCCGATGCCCGGGAGGTGCTGCGTTCGTTGCGCCGGCAACTGGCTGGGTTTTACGATTGCGCCGAGACGGATGTGTTCTTGCAACCGACCGGCATGGCGGCGGTCTTCGCGGCGCTGCGGGCTGTGCAGACGCGCACGCCCGGTCGACCCACCGCGCAGTTGGGTTTCCCCTACGTGGACACGCTCAAGCTGCAGCAGAAGTTTGGCGTCGGGGTGCATCTGTTGCACAACCTGACGACCATCGAGACGGAGTTGCACGAACTGATTCACCGGCAACCGCTGGCGGCGTGCTTCGGCGAGATTCCCGGCAACCCGCTGCTCGGTTCGGCGGACATGAGCAAGATCACGCCGCTGCTGCGCGAGCATGGCGTCCCGTTCGTCGCCGATGACGTGGTCGCGACGCCGGTGAATGTGGATTTGAGCGACCACGCGGCTTTGATCGCGACGAGCCTGACCAAGTACGTGGCCGGCACGGGCGACGTGATGGGCGGTGCGTTGATTTGCAATCCCCGCTCGCCGTTCTACCGGGAACTGCGGCCCATCGTGCAGGAGCAACACGAAGAGTTGTTGTGGGCGGAAGACGCGGCGGTCATCGACGCGCAGGCGCGCACCTTCCCGGAACGGATGCGCCAGCACAACGCGACCGGCCTGTGGCTCGCCGAGAAATTGCGGAGCCACCCGGCCATCGAAAAAGTCTGGTACCCGAAATGGGAATTCGCGGACGCCTACGAGGCCGTCCGTCGGCCCACCGGCGGCTGGGGGTCGCTCGTCACGTTCCTGCCCAAGAACGCCCCGCAACAATCCCCGGTGATCTATAACCGCATGGAAATCTGCAAGGGCCCCAGCCTCGGTACGATGTTCACGCTGGCCTGCCCCTTCACGCTGCTCGCGCACTACGCCGAGCTGGACTGGGCTGAATCTTGCGGCGTGTCCCGGCACCTCATCCGCATTTCGGTCGGTCTCGAAGACCGGGACGACCTCTGGCGACGCCTCCGGCTGGAAAATTAGCCGCACTTCCAGCCTCCCAAAACGTCTCTTGAAAACATGTTGTTGCAATACCCTATCACTCTGGTAGGAGTTGAATGTCTAGCACACCACTGGACTATGAATACAACATCACAGAACAAATCAACACGTCCCGCAGCCCGGCCTGCCGGATCTGTGGGCCAACTAGAAGGAAGAGCCATCATGACCGCGAAGCACATTGGTATCGTGCTCCTGACCCTCGCTTTGA
>OMJI01000165.1 GCA_900299315.1 Verrucomicrobiota bacterium
CGGAGAGCACCACATCGCCTTCGACCACCGGAAGCGTGACGGCTTTCTGCCGGGTCTTGGTCTCCTTCAAATCCTGCGCATCGAGATACACCGACCGCACCGGGGCGGCGAGCGACTGGGCCACCCGGTAGAGATCGTTGACCGGCACGCCGCCGGCGAACGGCATCAGCGCGAGTTTGATGGTGTGGCTGCCTTGGATCTGGCCACCTTCGTTGCCGTCGGTGAACACGGCTTTGCGAAACGCGCGGAGCAACGTCACGCACAACGGCCGGTCGGTCTGGTCGAGCACGGCGCTTTCGTACTGGCCGGGCGCGAGCAGCGCCATCCCGGTCTTGCCATCCTCGATGGCGACCCAGTTCTGCTGCGGCGTCATCTCGACCTGCAATTCGCGCAACGTGTGATTGTCAGGGCGCAAGCCGACCGGACGCTCGATGGCATCGAACGCGGTGTCGGCCCAGTATGTCTGCGCCTTGTCGAAGCGCGTCGGGCACAACAACCGCAGCCGGTGATCGCGGATCGTGTTGTGGACAGTCGTGTCGATCTCGACATACCGGGCGCCTTTGCGGAGCGTGACCCGGTGTTCCACGACGAGCGGCGCGAGGTCGGCGCTGCGTTTCATGTCCTTGAAATTGAAATCGCGCGGCACGAGCCATTCCACCCGGATGTGGAGCCGGGCGAGCAACGGCCCGTTCTCCGTCAGCCCAAACGTCACCTTGCCGCCGGTGGACAAGAAGCCGGCATCCTGCGTCGGCACGCCGTGGTACCAGCCGTCGCCGATGTCCGCGCCATCTTCCATCGCAAGGAACCCGGCAAACACGCGACCCGTCGTCAGGTCGGTCAACCGCAACGTGCCATCGCTCGCGGCCTGCACCTTGAGGAACTCGTTGCGCAACGTGTCGCGATCTACGCCAATCGCCCCGGCCTGCGGGATGCGCGTCGGCCCGGTGGCGCGCTTGAGAATGAAGTTCTGCTGCTCACCGGCGGCGATGGCCGTGTCGATTGCCAACCGGACTCCCTGCCGGGTTTCGCAGTGCGGCATCTTGCCGGGCGGGACGAGCCAGTGCTGCGTCTGCGGAATCACTTCGAGCAACTGGTACCGCACTTCGTTACCGGCCAAGTCCTCGATGCGCAGCGACGGTTTCGATTCGAATCCGAAAAACTCGTTGAACTGGGGCCAGCCCGCCGGCAAGCGGACAATCACTTCCGGTTGCGTCTGCGTCGCCCCACCGGCCGGCGCGAACAAGCTGAGACCGAGATCGTTTTTGCCGACCTTGCTGCGCACCGCCGCCGCGGCGAGATGCCGGTGGGCACGTTCGAGATGCACCTCGGCAATCTGGCGGGATTGATCGAACCGGTACGGCATCGCGTTGTGCGGCTCGTCGGGAGAACAGCCGCAAATGCTGTCGTGCGGATGATTGCGGAGCAGGTATTCCCACGCCAACTCCAGCGCGGTGGCCGGGTATTCGAGGCCGAGCCTGGCGTTTGCCACGCCGCACCACGGCTCCGCCCACAACGTCAGCAACGTCTCGCCGGCATGATTCGCGCGCTTGAGCGGGATCCGGCTGCTCGCCACGCCGGGAATTAGCCAGCCCATCGTGTCCATGCTCGCCGGCTCGCGCATCTCGCCCTGATGCACCTGTAGCCGCGAAGCGTCTTCGCGGCGGCCGCGCATGAGATTCGCGGCTACAAGCTCTTCCTTCAAATCGGCGATGTACTTGTCGAGCGTCGAGACCTTGAGGACTTCCTTGCCGGCGCGCTTGTTGAACGCGGCGACGAAATCCAGCATCTCCGACCGGAACTCGATGTGATCGCCGCCGTCGAAGAAGAGAAACCTCTTGGCCGGGTAGATGCCCCGGTAGCGCTCGACCTGTTTCAGCGCGGCGTCCACCAGCTTCCGCAAGTCCGGCTTCGCCAACCGCTCGTGCAACCGCGGCACTTCAAATTCAAAATCACAATAGCCGTTGGCCGGGAACCGATGCACCAGCAACCGGCTGCCGTCCGGCCCTTCCCAGTGAAACACGCCGCCGAGTTTCAAATCGACGCCGCGCCAGAGAATCGCGTTGTCGATCCCGAGTTGCTGCAAGACCTGCGGCATCTGGCTGCAATGCCCGAAGATGTCGCACAGCCACCCCACCCGGCTCGTCTGCCCCAACGCCCGGGCGCGCTTCATGCCGAGCAGGAAATTGCGGACGACCGACTCGCCGCTCACGAGAAATTCATCCGGCAAGTCGTACCACGGCCCGACGATGAACTTACCCTCCGCGATCATCCGCCGCACGAGGTCGGCCTTCTCCGGTCGGATCTCCAGGTAGTCCTCGACCGGGATGAACTGACCGTCCATCTGGTAATGCGCCAGCTTGCCGGATTCGAGATGGTCAAAGACCTCGTCCAGCATCCGCACCAGCTTCTCCCGGTACTTCTGGAACGGCAGATACCACTCCCGGTCCCAATGCGAACTAAAAACAAGATGAATCTTCTCAGTGACTTTCATTGTGGCTCACCCGGTGGCGGAATGGTCCCGCCTCAGAACTTCATCGAGAGCAGGAACTCGGGGTTGCTCCGGGTCTTCTTGAGCTTCTCGATGACCAGCTCCATCGCCTCGGCCGGTGGCACACCGGCGAGGGCGCGGCGCAGGATGAAGATCCGGTCGAGTTCGTCGGGGTGATAGAGCAAGTCCTCTTTGCGGGTGCCGGACTTGTCGATGTTGATCGACGGGAAGATGCGCTTCTCGGTGAGATGGCGGTCGA
>OMJI01000166.1 GCA_900299315.1 Verrucomicrobiota bacterium
GTTTTCTCCGTTGATCTTGTTAACAGTCCTCTACCAAATCGGGACGCCTGACTGCAACATCTTTTTCGGCTAAATCAACTCGATCGGCGCCGAAGTTGGAGTAGGTCGCGGCTGATCTCTTCCAACTTCTGTTTGATGTCGGCTTGGTTCTTAAGGATTTGCTCGTTCTGTTCGAGCAGCTTGTCGATCCGTGGATCGGACTTAGGCTTAGCCTCTTCGGCGGCATGGGCGAAATAAAAACCGGTCAGCGCCACAGTGGTTACGAGAGCAATGACTTTGATGTTCATGATATCTTCCTCCGCAGTTGTTCTAGCACCTGTTGTTCCCGCACAAAGTGCCGAGCGATCTCCACTCCGTCAAGCAGGATGACCGGTATGTCGTTCCCATACCGCGAGAGCAATTTTGCATCATGCGAGATATCAACAACCTCGTATTCGACCGAGCATCGCGCGATAACCTCTTTCGCACGATCGCATAGGTGACACCCGGGTTTCGAGTAGATGGTGATCCGCGCCACCGGTCAGTACCGGTAATGCTCAGGCTTATAGGGGCCATCAACTTGGACGCCGAGGTAGTCAGCTTGCTTCTTGGTGAGCTTGGTGAGCTTCACACCGATTTTATCGAGGTGCAACCGGGCGACTTCCTCATCCAGCCTCTTCGGGAGCCGGTAGACGCCGATCTTGTTGGTGTCTTTGTTGGCCCACAAATCCATCTGCGCGAGACACTGGTTGGTGAAGCTGTTAGACATCACGAAGCTCGGGTGGCCGGTGGCGCAGCCGAGGTTCACGAGCCGGCCTTCCGCGAGCAGATAGATGCTGTGCCCGTCGGGGAAGGTGTATTTATCCACCTGCGGCTTGATGTTGAGCCGTTTCACGCCGGGCGCGGTGTTGAGGCGGTCGACTTGGATCTCGTTGTCGAAGTGGCCAATGTTGCAGACGATGGCCTGATCTTTCATCTTCGCCATGTGTTCGAGCGTGATGATGTCGCAGTTGCCGGTCGTAGTGACGTAGATGTCCGCCTCGCCGAGCGTGTCCTCGACAGTGGTGACTTCGAAGCCTTCCATCGCGGCCTGCAACGCGTTGATCGGGTCAATCTCGGTGACGATGACGCGCGCGCCGAAGCCCTTCAACGAATGCGCGCTGCCTTTGCCAACATCGCCGTACCCGCACACCACCGCGACCTTGCCGGCCACCATCACGTCAGTGGCGCGTTTGATGCCGTCGGCCAGTGATTCCCGGCAGCCGTAGAGATTGTCGAACTTCGACTTCGTGACGGAGTCGTTCACGTTGATGGCCGGCACAAGCAACTTGCCGGCTTCGAGCATCTGGTAGAGGCGATGCACGCCGGTGGTGGTTTCCTCGCTGACGCCTTTCCAGTCCTTCACAACCGTGTGCCAGAATCCGGGACGTTCCTTCAGCACGCGTTTGAGCAGATTCTTGATGACTTGCTCCTCGTGGCTGCCGGACTTGGTGTTGACCCAGTCGCTACCGTTTTCGAGTTCGTATCCTTTGTGGATCAGGAGCGTCGCGTCACCGCCGTCATCGACGATAAGTTGCGGGCCCATCATACCGGGGTGGGTTAGGGCGTCGAGCGTGCAGTCCCAATATTCCTCCAGCGTCTCGCCTTTCCACGCGAACACAGGCGTACCGGCCGCTGCGATGGCGGCGGCGGCGTGATCTTGGGTGGAGAAGATGTTGCAGCTAGCCCAGCGGACGGAGGCGCCGAGTTCCGCGAGGGTCTCGATCAGGATCGCAGTCTCGATCGTCATGTGTAACGAGCCGGTAATCCGCACGCCCTTGAGCGGTTTCTGAGAGCCGTACTTCTTTCGAATCGCCATCAAGCCGGGCATCTCATGTTCGGAAACTTGGATGGTCTTACGGCCCCATTCGGCGAGGGACAAGTCGTGGACTTTGAAGTCGGTCTTGGTGGCACCGTGACCGTTGGATTTCGCGAGTTTAGCGCGAGCGGGAGGAAGTTTGATTGTAGCCATATTTCTTAGATTCCGTTTTAGAGGGCGCGTTTCAACTCATTGACTTTGTCCGTCCGCTCCCATGTCAACGCGGGGTCATTCTTGCCGAAATGCCCGTAGTTCGTGGTCTTGCCGTAGATGGGACGGCGCAGGTTCAACTGGTCGATGATGTCCGCCGGTTGGAAACTGAACACGCGGTTGATCGCGCGCGTGATCCGTGATTCCGGCGCCGTGTGCGTGCCGAACGTGTCGATGTGGACGCTGACCGGGTCGGGATGTCCGATCGCGTAGGCGAATTGCACCTCGCACTTCGCGGCCAGTTTTGCGGCGACGACGTTCTTCGCCACCCACCGGCCCATGTACGCGGCGCTGCGGTCCACCTTGGTCGGATCCTTGCCGGAGAACGCGCCGCCACCGTGCCGGCCCATGCCGCCGTAGCTATCGACGATGATCTTGCGCCCCGTCAGGCCGGTATCGCCTTGTGGTCCGCCGACGACGAAACGGCCGGTCGGGTTGATGAGATACTCGGTCCGGGAAGTCAGCAGCCGCTTGGGCAAAACCTTCTGGATAACCTGCTCGATGCAGAACTTCTCAATCTCCCGGTGGGCGACGTCCTCGGCGTGCTGCGTCGAGATGACGACGTTGGAGATGGCGACCGGCTTGCCGTTTTCGTAAACGACAGAGACCTGCGACTTCGCGTCGGGCCGTAGCCACTCGACCTTGCCGGACTTGCGAATCTTGGTTAACGCACGCCCCAGCCGATGGGCAAACATGATGGGAGCCGGCATCAGTTCCGGGGTTTCATTGCAGGCAAACCCAAACATCAATCCTTGGTCACCGGCGCCCTGTTTGGCCGTCTTCTTCCCTTTGGCCTTCCGCGCATCAACGCCTTGGGCGATGTCCGGTGACTGCTGGGTGACGAGTACGTTCACGAAAACTTTGTCGGCGTGGAACACGTCATCCTCGTTCACATACCCGATCTCGCGGATGGCCTGACGGGCAATCTTGACGTAGTCCAGTGTGGCCTTGGTCGTGATCTCGCCGCCAACAACGACCACGTTGGACTTGGCGTAGCACTCACACGCCACGCGGCTGAACTTGTCCTGCGCCAGGCAGGCGTCCAGCACCGCATCTGAAATGGTGTCGCAGACCTTGTCCGGGTGGCCTTCGCCGACAGATTCCGAAGAGAAGATAAACCGATTTCGACTCATGTAATTTCCTTAGTTAAAGCGTCCCTCATCCTGCTCGAAAGTCCGCGCAGAGTACGCCATGAAAGCTCAAACCTCAAGTGTTTTGGCTGTCATAATCCCCGATATGGCCAGCCGGGTTTCTGGCTTGTGCCAGACCGTCACTCAGCGTACAAGTCCCCCCTCCCAAATGAGAGAAACCGTATGCTGAAAGCTGGAATCGTCGGCCTGCCCAACGTGGGTAAGTCCACGCTGTTCAACGCCCTCACGCGCTCGCGCAAGGCGGAGGCAGCGAACTATCCCTTCTGCACCATCGACCCCAACGTCGGCGTCGTCACGGTCCCGGACGCTCGTCTGGAGCCATTGCGCAAGATCGCGAAGACCAACGTCGTCATCCCGGCCGCGATTGAGTTCGTGGACATTGCCGGCCTCGTCAAAGGCGCGTCGGCAGGCGAGGGGTTGGGGAACAAGTTCCTCTCACACATCCGGGAAGTCGACGCCATCGTGCAGGTCGTCCGCTGTTTCGAGGACACCGACATCCATCACGTGGCCGGTAACATCGATCCCGTCCGGGACATTGAAACCATCACCACCGAGCTCGTGCTCGCCGATTTGGAAGCCGTTCAAGCCCGGATGGCCAAGATCGCCAAGGACGCCAAGCGCGGCGACAAAGAAGCTCTCGCGCAGGAAGCCGTCCTCAAAAAGCTTGAGCCGCACCTCAACGCCAGCAAGCCGGCCATCACGCTGCACCTCACGCCGGAAGAGAAGGCCATCTCGCACCTGTTCTGGTTACTGACCGACAAGCCGGTCATCTTCGCGTGCAACGTCAAAGAATCCGACCTCGCCACCGCCGGTAGCAATCCGCACATCCTCAAGGTGCGCGAATACGTGAAGACCCATCTCGCCTGTGAAGCCGTGGTCATCAGCGCGCAGATCGAGAGCGACCTCGTTGACCTCACACCCGAAGAAGCGCAGGCGTACCTCAAGGAACTCGGCGTGGAAGAATCCGGCGTTGGCGCCCTCATCCGTGCCACGTATCACCTTCTCGGACTGCGGACGTATTTCACGGCCGGTGAGAAAGAAGTCCGCGCGTGGACCATCCACGCCGGCGACACCGCCCCGAAAGCCGCCGGGGTCATCCATTCCGACTTCGAGCGTGGCTTCATCAAGGCCGAGACTGTCGCCTACGACCACCTCATCAAATGCGGCAGCGTCGCCGCCGCCCGCGAAAAAGGCCTCTACCGGATGGAAGGCAAAGAATACGTCGTCAAAGACGGCGATGTCCTGTTGTTCAAGTTCAACGTCTGAAACCGGGGTTTCCCGGCTTGCACTCCGTCGCTCGTCCGGTAAACATCCCGCCCCATGCAAAAACGCACGTTCGTCGGCTTCGGATTTGGCGCGATTCAGGGTGGCCTGTTTCTGTACGAAGCGTTTCAGTCCCGGAACTTCGACCGCCTTGTAGTGGCTGAGGTGGTGGGGGAAGTGGTGGATGCGATTCGCCGCGCCAAGGGAACCTACGCCGTGAACGTGGCAACCCGGTCGGGGCTGCAGCAGCACAAGATCACCGGCATCGAAATCTATAACCCGAACGTCCCCGCGGACCGGGCGGTGCTCATCGCGGCCGTAGCCGAGGCGCAGGAAATGGCGACGGCGCTGCCGAGCGTGGATTTCTTCGACCGGGGCGAAGCCTCGGTGGCAGCAATTCTCGCGGAGGGCCTGGCCCAGAAGACCACCGGCAGCGTGCTGTACGCGGGGGAAAATCACAATCACGCCGCCGAGATTCTCGAGGAAGCTGTCCGAGAAAGAATGAGCGCGGACGACGCAGCGTCGTTGTCGGACAAGTGCCAGTTCCTGAACACCGTTATCGGCAAGATGAGCAAGGTGGTCACCGATGCGGGGGAGATTGCCGCGCAACGGCTCGCCCCAGTGAGCCCAGACGTGAGCCGCGCGTTGCTGGTCGAGCAATTCAACCGCATCCTCATCACGCGCATCAGCGACCGGGGTTTTCGGCGCGGCATCACGGTGTTCGAGGAGAAGGCCGACCTCCTGCCGTTCGAGGAAGCCAAGCTCTACGGCCACAACGCCACCCACGCGCTCATCGGTTACCTGGCCCACCGGCGTGGCTGCAAATTCATGTCGGACACGGCGCGGGATATTCTGGAATTTGCCCGCACCGCATTCCGCGAGGAGTCCGGTCAGGCCCTGATCCGCAAGCGGGGCGGCATCGACCCGTTGTTCACAGCCACCGGCTATGCGGCGTACGTGGATGATTTGATGGAACGGATGGTCAACCCGCATCTCCGGGACGCGGTGGATCGCGTGATCCGCGACCCGCGCCGGAAGCTCGCGTGGGACGACCGGCTCATTGGCACGATGCGCCTCGCGCTGGATGCTGGCATCCAACCCCACCGGTTCGCGCGCGGCGCGGCAGCAGCGTTGGCGATGATCGCCCGTGCGGAACCCGGCAAGAGCGCGGCGCAGTTGCTGGAGGAAGTCATCGCGCCCGCCAAGGACAAAGACTCCCGGAAGCGGGAAGTCAAAGACCTAATTCTACACGCTCTCGGCGAACTCGACCGGGCAGTCTAACCCAGAATCTTGCCCAACGCGCCCAGCAGCGTTTCGACGTTCTCTCTCTTGCTGGTCTCGCCCATCAGGCCGATGCGCCAGACTTTGCCCTTGAGCGGACCGAGGCCGGCGCCGATCTCGATATTGAACTCGGTCAGTAACCGCTTGCGCACCGCCGCCTCATCGACGCCAGCCGGCACGCTGACGGCGTTGAGTTGCCAGAGCCGGTGGCCTTCCTGCGCGGTGAGGGTCAGGCCAAGTTTCTCCAGACCAGCTTTTAGCAGTAGGTGATTTTGTTCGTGCCGGCGCCACCGGTTCTCCAAGCCTTCCTCCAGTACCAGCCGGAGCGCTTCGTGCAGGGCGTAGTTCATCGAGATGGGGGCGGTGTGGTGGTAGACGCGCTCCTGACCCCAGTACGAGGCGAGCAGGTTCACATCGAGATACCAGCTTTGCACCTTCGTCTTGCGACTGGTGGCAACTTGCAGTGCGCGCGGGCTTAACGATACCGGCGCAAGTCCCGGTGGGGCACTCAGGCATTTCTGCGTGCCGCTGTAAACGGCGTCGACGCCCCACGCGTCGAGCGCCACGTTGCAGCCACCGAGTGAGGTGACGGTGTCCAAGACGAACAGCGCCCCGGCATCGTGCGCGAGCTTGGCGATCTCAGCCGGCGGGGTCAACGCCCCGGTGGATGTCTCCGCGTGGACAATCGCCACGAGCTTTGGCTTGGGGCAAGTCTTCAACGCGTCGGCAATCTGCCCGGGCGTGATGATCTGGCCCCACGGCGATTCGACGCGGGTCACCTTCGCGCCGCACCGCGCCGCGACATCGCACATGCGCGTTCCGAAGACGCCGTTGACACCGATGATGACCTCATCGCCGGATTCGATCAGGTTCACGAAGCAAAATTCCATTCCCGCGCTGCCGGTCCCGCTGATGGGGAAAGTCATTTCATTGCTCGTTTGGAACACAGCGCGCAGCATCGCTTTCACTTCTTCCATGAGCTGGACGAAAACGGGATCAAGATGCCCGACCATCGGCTTGGCCAACGCGGTGTAGACGGTGGGCGCGATGTTGCTGGGGCCGGGCCCCATAAGGAGCCGGTGGGGCGGCTGGAAAGCCTGCGGTGCGTTCATGGGCGCGACGATAGAGACACCACTCGACACACTCAAGCCGTTTGTCTAGCATCCGCGCCATGACCGCTGATTTTCTCGCGCAACTCCGCACCATCGTGGGCGCGGAGGGAGTGATTTGTGGCGAACAAGAGCTGGTCGTCTACGAGTGCGACGCTTACACGCTCGAAAAACACGCGCCCGAGGCGGTCGTCTTGCCGCGCACCACGGCCGAAGTTGTCGCCGTGGTGAAACTTTGCGCCGAGCAGAATCTGCCGATCATCCCGCGCGGTGCCGGGACGAGTCTCAGCGGCGCGGTGCTGCCGGTCGGGGGCGGGGTGGTGATTGCGTTGACGAGGATGAATCGCGTCTTGTCGGTCGACGTGCGGAATCGCCGGGCGCTGGTCGAGGCCGGTTGCGTAAACGCGTGGGTCACCCGCGCCGTGCAGGATGCCGGGCTGTTTTTCGCCCCGGATCCGTCGAGCCAGATGGCCTGCACCATTGGCGGCAATGTTGCGATGAACTCCGGCGGACCGCACACGCTCAAGTACGGCGTCACCACGAATCACATCCTTGGGTTTGAGATGGTGCTACCAGACGGCGAAGTCGTTTGGCTCGGGACCACACCGGACGGCGGAGAGGATGTAGACGGTTATGACTTGCGTGGCGCGGCGATTGGGTGCGAGGGAATGTTCGGCGTCATCACGCGTGTGCTCGTCCGACTTGTCCGCGCGCCACAAGCCTGGAAGACGATGCTTGGTATTTTCGAGACGGTGGATGACGCCAGCCAGACCGTCAGCGACATTATCGGCGACGGAATCGTGCCCGGGGCGATGGAGATGATGGATCAACTCATCACCCAAGCGGTCGAGGACGCGTATCAATTTGGATTTCCGCGCGATGCCGGGGCTGTGTTGATCGTCGAACTGGACGGCTTGGCGGCCGGGCTGCAAGAGCAAGCCGACCGGGTCGTGTCCATCTGTCAGCAGAACAAAGCCCGGGAAGTCCGCATCGCCAAGTCCGACAAAGAACGTGCCGACTTGTGGAAATGCCGGAAACGCGCGTTCGGCGCTGTGGGACGACTCAGTCCAAACTTCCTGACGCAAGACGGTGTCGTGCCGCGCTCGAAGCTACCGGAGATTATGCGATTCATCGCAGCCACCAGTGCGAAGTACCGGCTGCGCATCCCGAACGTCTTCCACGCCGGCGACGGCAACATCCACCCGCTCGTGCTTTACGATGAACGCGACCCCGACCAGATCCGCCGCGCCGTCGCCGCCGGGAATGAGATTCTGGAACAATGCGTCGCCCTCGGTGGCAGCGTCACCGGCGAGCACGGGATCGGTGTCGAGAAGATTGATTTCATGGAGAAGCAGTTTACGAAGGCCGACCTCGATGCGATGCGCGCGCTGCGTTCCGTCTTCGACCCCACCGGCCGCTGCAATCCCCACAAACTCTTCCCCGGCTCGAAACGTTGTGCTGATTTCCTGCCGAAGAAACAGGTCGCGGCATGATTCTGCATCATCCAGAGGATATGACGGTTCGCGTCAGTGCCGACGTAACCCTTGGCGAACTTCAGCGCGAGTTGGGGCGCCGGGGGCAATGGCTGCCGATCGATCCACCGGAAACGTTGACCATCCGGGAAGTGCTCGACACGAATGCCAGCGGCCCGCGCCGGTTTGGTTACGGGACGGTGCGCGAGCATTTGATTGGAATCCAGGTGAGACTGCCGAACGGTCAGGAGATCAAGTCCGGTGGCAATGTGGTGAAGAACGTGGCCGGATACGACCTCGGCAAGTTGTTCATCGGCGCGCACGGCAAGCTGGGGGAAATCACCGACGCATCTTTCAAGCTGCGGCCGCTGCCGGCAGTTGAGAAATTTGTACAGGGGGACGCGGCATCTTGGGACGAGGTGGAAGGATTGCTCGAAGCCATAGCTGCCTCGCCAGTGACGCCGGTAGTCTTCGATCTGGTGTCACCGGCACGGATCATCTTAGGCTTCGCCGGGACAGCGGCCGAGGTCGAGTGGCAACTTGCCGAAGTCGCCAAGCTCAATATCAAGGAGCCGAGTTGTCTCTACTATCTCCACCCGCTGCCGGGCCGCGTCTCGGTCCTGCCATCGCGGCTGATTGACACTCTCCGCGAGATTCGGCCGGACTCGTTCATCGCCCGCGCCGGTAATGGTGTCATCGAGTACCGGGGTGGGGCGGAACGAAACGCATCACAAACATCGTCTTCCCTCGCCGCACGTTTGGAGGCTGCGTTCCGGTGAGCGCCTTCCTCGACGAACGCAAGGCGCTCTCCTGCGTGCACTGCGGGTTGTGCCTCGCATCCTGTCCGACGTTTCTGGAGACCGGCAACGAGAACGATTCCCCGCGCGGCCGCATCTACCTGATGCGCCAGATGCAGGCGGGACGATTGTCGGTGGAGGGTGGGGTGGTGGCGCACATTGATCGCTGCCTCGGCTGCCGGGCTTGTGAAGCGGTTTGTCCGAGCGGCGTCGAGTACGGCACGCTGCTGGAGACCACCCGCGAACATATCGAGCGAAACTACCAGCGTTCACCGTGGCAGACGCTGCTGCGGCGAGTCTTCATCGAGCAAGTCGTGCCATACCCCGGTCGGATGAAGCTCGCGTTGCTGCCGGTGCGAATCGCCCAAGCATTGGGATTGGGGAGATTGCTGCCGGCGTTGACGCCGACGAAGATTTCGGCGACGCCCGTGCCGGAGTTCTCGCCGGCAGTGGGCGAACGGCGCGGCCGGGTGGGCTTTGTCCGCGGCTGCGTCCAGAGCGTGATGTTCGGCGACACAAACGCTGCCACCGTCCGGCTTTTGAACCGCGCGGGCTACGATGTCGTCACGCCACCGGACCAAGGTTGCTGCGGGGCGCTGTTCTCTCACAGCGGCAACCTCTCCGAAGCCCGCGTCTGCGCTCGCCACAATGTCGAGGTGTTTGGCCGTGAGAAGCTCGATGCCATCGTGATCAACGCTGCTGGTTGCGGCTCAACTCTCAAAGAATATGGTCATTTGCTCGGAACCGATGAAGGCCGGGAGTTCTCACACAAGGTCAAAGACCTGAGCGAGATTCTTCCGTCGGCGACGGGGAAGTCGGCCAAGAAAGTGACCTTCCACGATGCCTGTCACCTCGCGCACGCCCAACGCATCACCCAACAACCGCGCGCGTTGGTGCAGGCGGTTGCCGGGGAGAACTTTGTCGAGCTACCGGAGTCGGATGTCTGTTGCGGCAGTGCTGGTAGCTACAATCTCACGGAGCCGGTTATGGCGGCGCGACTCCAGCAACGGAAGATCGACAACATCCGCAAAATCGGTGTCGAGGTCGTCGTGACCACCAACCCCGGTTGCATCCTGCAGATTCAGGCCGGGCTGCGAAAAGCCGGGGCTGACCACATCAGGGTGGTTCACCTCGCAGACTATCTCGACAGCGCGATCTAGCGCCGCTTCGGTGCCGCGTGGACGCATTCGCCGTGGACAGCGTGAGCGGCCTCCATCCAAGCCTCCGCAAAGGTCGGGTGCGCGTGGATCGTCTTGCCCAGTTCGCGGGCTGTCAGCTCGGCACGAATCGCGACGGCGGCTTCGGCAATCAGATCTGTGGCACGCGGGCCAACGACAGCCGCGCCCAGCAATTGATCGGTTGCCGCATCGGCAATCCATTTGACGAAGCCGACGGTCTCACCGGCGGCCATCGCGCGACCGAGCCCGCCAAAGCGGAACTTGCCGGTCGCGATGCCGCGGCCGGTCTTCTTGGCTTCCTCTTCGGTGAGGCCGACCAGGGCGACTTCGGGGGAGGTGAAAATCACACCGGGCACGAGCGTGTCGTGCTTCTCAGCCCGCTGGCCGCAGGCGTTGCTGGCGGCGACCATCGCTTGCGCGGTGGCGTAGTGGGCGAGTTGAATCTTACCGGTCACGTCGCCGATGGCATAAATCGTTGCGACTTTGGTGCGACCATACTCGTCGGCTTCGATGTAACCTTTATCATTTGTCGTCAGCCCGGCGTTTTGCAGGTTCAACCCATCCGTGACCGGCTTCCGACCGACAGCGACCAGCACCATCTCGGCGGCCTCTGCTTCGTCCTTCTCCAGTGGTTTGCCGGTGCGGATGGTGATGCCGAGATTCTTCTCCATGTGGGTACGAACTTCCCGGCGCACGTCGGCGTCAAGGAGCAGGAGGATGTCCTCGAGCAACTCGACGATCGTGACTTTCACGCCGCACTGCGCGGCCATGCAGGCGAGTTCGCAACCGATGTAACCGCCGCCCATCACGATGAGCGAGCTCGGCAGCTTGTCGAGTTCGAGGAACGCTTTGCTCTCCACGATGCGTGGTGATTTCGGGAGGAAACCCGGCATCACCGAGGTCGAGCCGGTCGCGATGATGACTTTCTTGGCGCCAATGCGAGTGCCGCTGACGTCGAGGGTCGTGCGGTCAATGAACGAAGCCGTGCCGGTCAGATGCTTCACGCCGTTGCCGGTGAGCAACTGCTTGATCCCGCCACGCATCTGGGTGACGAGCTTGTTCTTGTGCGCCACCATACCGGAGTAGTCGGCTGTGGCTTCCTTGACGTGAATGCCGAACGCCGCCGCGTGCTTGATGTGGGCGAATGTCTCACTGGCTGCGATGAGTGCCTTGGTCGGAATGCAGCCGCAATTCAAGCATGTACCGCCGAGTTGCTCGCGTTCGACAATGGCGACGTTGGCGCCGAGTTGCGCCGCGCGAATGGCGGCCGGGTAACCGCCCGGGCCCGCGCCGATGACTACGATGTCAAAAGTTTCCACAGTTCGATGTCCTCCAATTTCTTCTTCAGTGCGTTGATGAACTTGGCCGCTTGCGCGCCGTCGATGAGCCGGTGATCCGATGACAGGGTGATCTTCATGAGCTGGCGGATGACGACCTTGTCCTCCCGCACGACCGGCTGCTTTATGGTGCTGGAGACGGCGAGGATGGCGGCTTCACCGGTATTGATGATGGCAGTGAAATTCTCCACGTCGAGCATTCCCATGTTGGAGATGGTGAACGTGCTGCCGCTCATCTCCTGCGGCGCGAGTTTGCCGGAACGCGCCTTGTCGGCGAGTGCCTTGGTCTGCTGGTTCAATTCGAGCAAGGTGAGGTCCTCGGCATTGCGAATCACCGGCACCACCAAGCCTTGTTCCAGCGAAACGGCCATGCCGAGGTTGACGTGGCTGTTCCAGCGGATGGATTTGCCGTCGGTGCTGCTGTTGAACTCCGGGAACTCCTTCAAGGTAAGGATGACGGCCTGCGAAATGAAGTCGGTCACGGTATAAGGCTGACCGGCTTCCTTGAGCGAAGCGCGGAATTTCACGAGGTCAGTCATATCGACCGAAACAGTCACAAAGAAATGCGGTGCGGTGACGACGCTCTGCGTGAGCCGCTGTGCGATGACTTGGCGCATCTTCGACATCATCTTCGGCTTCTCCGCAATCGCGCGCTCCACGTCGGCCACGCTGATACGTTCGCCGTCACGCCGAAGCATGAGAACGTCGATGCCTTCCTTCTTGGCGAGTTGCTTCGCGGCCGGTGAAATACGGAGCTTGTCGTATCCTTGGTAATCCAAGTACCCCCGGACATCCTTCTCCACCACGCGCCCTTGCGGGCCGCTGCCGCGAATCTTGGTCGCGTCGATCACGCAATTCTCCGCGAGCTTCGCCGCGCGCGGCGAGATCCGGAAGAGGGCAGGTGAGGCTACCGGTGCTGGCACTGTAGCCGCGCTCGCTGAGCGCGGTTCGGGAGCCGTAATAACAGGCTGCGGCGCGCTGGGGACAGTGCGCCCTACCGGTTCGGCTTTCGGCTTCGGTGCCGGCTGGGGCGCCTCGACAGCGGGAATCGCTTCGCCGGGAGTGCCGACCCAGCCGACTGTGCTTTGGACCGGTACGTTCACGCCGGGCTGAACTAGAATTTTGATGAGCGTGCCTTCAAAGAAGCTCTCGGCTTCCATCACCGACTTGTCCGTCTCGACAGTGAACAGCACGTCACCCTTGGCGACTTTCTCGCCTTCCTTCTTGCGCCACTCGACGATGGCGCTCTCTTCGGTCATTTGCCCAAACTTGGGCATGATTATCGCATTTGGCATGATTACTTTCTGGTGGTCCGGTAAGTGGCTGGCCGCTCACGCACATGAAACCCGATTGGCTTGCGCGTGGGTTCCGGTGGGCTGGCGAGTTTGTGAAGCTCCTTGATGATGCCGGTAATGAGGCTGTCGTGCAGATCGAGACGCGCCGCGAGATTGCGTTCCAACTCGGCGAGCTTCGCCGCGAGTTCTCGGTGCGTGGCGAGCGCCTCACGCATCTTCACGAACGCCCGCACCACGAACACCCCCATCTGCACCGCGCGGCCACTCTTGAGCACGTTCGCCGCCTGCAGCGCGCCGTACTCAGCGAAGGCATAGGGGAGGTAGCGGGGATCGCGGTGTTTCTGCGAACCGGTCACAATTTGTGACCGGTGGCCTTCGTTCTCTTCCCGTGTAAGCTGAAACACAAAATCCGAAGGGAATCGCCGGCTGTTGCGCCTGACTGCTTGGTTCAATGCCTTGGTCGTCACCCCATAGACCCAAGCCAAGTCCGCGTCCAGAATCACCCGCTGGCCGCGGATGACTTGGATGAAGCTCTCGACTGGAGCGAGGGATGTGTCGCGCTTCGGCATTCGATTACAGGATTTCGTTGGCGGCTTTGATGAGGTCGTTGACGCTCGGGAGGAATGCGGCTTCGAGGATGTGGCTTTGCGGGGCGATGCCGTTCTTGGCGCCGACGCGTTTGACCGGGGCGTCGAGGTAATCGAAGACCGCGTCGCTGATCGTGCTGGCGATTTCGGCGGTGTAGCTGCCGATGTGGATCGCCTGGCTGGCGACGACGCAGCGGCCGGTCTTCTGCACCGACCGGAGCACGGTATCCAAGTCGAGCGGCACGAGGCTGCGCAGGTCGATGATTTCGCAGCTGACGCCCTTATCGGCTTTGAGCTTGTCGGCTGCCTTGACGCAATCGTGGACCACCGGGCCCCACGCGACAAAGGTGAGATCGCTGCCTTCGCGGACGACATTCGCGACGCCAATCGGTACCGTGTGATCGCCTTCCGGTACGACGCCTTTCATCCCGTACAAGCCCTGGCTCTCGACGAACATCACCGGGTTGTTGTCGCGGATGCACGACTTCAGGAGTCCCTTCGCATCGGCCGGGGTGGAGGGGTAGATAACGTAGAGGCCGGGGATGTGGCAGAACATGGATTCGAGCGTCTGGCTGTGCTGTCCGCCGTAACCCTTACCGGCGCCGGCGCTGACGCGGTAAACCGCCGGCACTTCCGTTTGCGCCCCGGACATGTAATGCCATTTCGCGGCTTGGTTGCTGATCTGGTCGCTGCTCATCAGGGCGAAGTCGAAGTACATCAACTCGACCACCGGCCGCAGCCCGGCCATGGCCGCGCCGATGGCGGTGCCGCAGATGCAGGCCTCGCTGATCGGCGTGTTGAAAACCCGGTCGCGTCCGAACGCTTCGAGCAGGCCCTTCGTCACCTTGAACGCGCCGCCGTAGTCGGCAACGTCTTCACCGTAGAAGATGACCCGCTTGTCGCGCTGCATTTCCTCGTAGAGAGCTTCCCGGATGGCGTCCTTGTAAGTGAGCTGACCGTCCGCGCGCTTGATGTCGGTGACCGGCTGGATGATCTCGGCTTTCGCGAACTCGGCCGGCACCGTCTCGCACTTCGTGTCGGTGTACATATACTTCAACACATCCTCGGCGGCCGGGTCGGCGGCCGTGGCGGCGCGCTTGGCGGCGCGAGCGTTGCGGTCGCGGACGCGCTCCTCGATGGCGGCGATGCCTTTTTCATCGAGTACTTTCGCGGCGAGCAACTGTGCCTTGAAGCCTTCGATGGGATCGACCGCTTTCCAAGCTGATTCCTCTTCCTTGGTCCGGTACTCCACACGCGGGTCGCTGAGCGAGTGGCCGAAGTAGCGGTAGCAATCCACATCGAGGAACACGGGGCCTTTACCGGCTTTGCAGATCTTCACGGCGCGCTGCATCGCTTCGCGGACGGCGAGCACGTCCATGCCGTTGACGACCTCGGAATGCATGTTGTTGTCGGCGAAACCGGCGGCACGGCGGGCGATACGCTCGATGCCGGTGACTTCGTCGTCGGTCCGGTGGGTCATGCCGTAGTGGTTGTTGATGACGAGGAAGACGAGCGGGAGGTTGAACTTCCGGTCGGCGGCATACTGGTTGGCGAACTGTTGCTGGCACGCCCAGTTCATCGATTCCATCGAGACGCCGTTGTTGAACGCGCCGTCCCCGGCGAAGCAGCAGACCACCGCGTCCTTCTTCAAGTACCGGAGCGCCATAGCTGCGCCGGTGGCGATGGGTGTGCCGCCGCCGACGATGGCGTTGGCGCCAAGATGGCCGACCGTGAAATCGGCGATGTGCATCGAACCGCCCCGGCCTTTGCAATAACCGTCGTCCTTGCCGAATAGCTCACAAATCGTCCGGTAGAGATGATCTTCCAGTGCCGCTTCGAGCAGGTCGCCGGTCGCGCTTGGGACGCGCTTCTGGAGTTGTTCCTTCGTCATCGCGCGAATGGCGACGGTGCCCTTGGCGAGCGATTCGCCGTGGCCCCGGTGGGTGCTGGTAATTTTATCGTCGAGCTGCAACGGGACGCACGCCCCGACCGCGCAGCCTTCCTGGCCGATGGAAACGTGGGTCGGGCCCCGGTAGTTGTAGTCAGCGATCGGTGTGTACGCGCCCGACCGGAGTTTCACGATCATCTCCTCGAACTCGCGGATGATGAGCATGTCCTCAAAAATCGCGACGGCTTCATCCTTGGTGACTTGCCCCTCGGCGAGCTGGGACTTGAGGTTGCCCTTGAACTGGAACGCCGGGATCTTGCCGCAATCGATCGTGTACGGCTCGAACCGCGGTCGCATATCGCTCAGGCGCGTGGTGGCTTTCTTGGGTTTCGGATTTTCGTGGGTCGAGGTTGACATGTTTTTCCTTGGTTACGCTTTGACTACTTTGATTTTCTTCTCGGTGAGGGAGCGGACAAAGTCTTTCGAGAGCTTGCCGTCGGTTATCAGCACATCCACATCCTCAAGCTTACCGGCGTGGGAGAAGGCGACTTTGCCCTCCTTGCTGCTATCGACGAGAACGACAACCTGCCGGGCGGAATCCATCACGCGCTTCTTCGTGAAGGCCTCGTTGGGGTCGGTAGTGGTCAGGCCAGAATCGCTGCTCAATCCCATCGAGCCCATGAAGGCCGTGTCGACGTGGATCTCCCTCAAAATGTTCTCAGTCAGGGGACCTACGACAGTCTGACTCAATCGCCGAAGTTCACCGCCGACGAGGATGAGTCGCGGTCCGCGACCGGCCAGTTCCAAGGCAGCCCGGAGGGAGTTGGTGACAACCGTGAGATTGGTGTGATCGCGGAGCAACCGGGCAAGTTCCAAGACCGTACTTCCGCCATCCAGGTAGATCGTGTCGCCCGGTTTAACAAAGTCCAGCGCCGCCTTGGCGATCTGCTGCTTCTCCTTGGACGCAATCGACGTCTTGGCGTCGAACAAAGGCTCCTCAATCTTGCTGTCCACACTGACAGCGCCACCGTGAACCCGTTGAATTTCACCAAGCTGCTCCAAGTGGGTGAGGTCGCGGCGCACCGTGGCTGGGGAGGCGTTGAGTTCGCGGCAAAGATCTTCCACCCGGGCCATGCGATTCTGACGCAAAGCGGCGCGCAGCCGGTCGAGGCGTTCGGGGGCGAACTGCTTCTGATTGAGCGTGACCATCGGTGATTGCTTGTGAGCGATTATGGTCGCATTCGATCGGAGGTCAACAACAAAGTTCTAGTTCGTGAAACGGCGGATCACCAACTCCGGGAGGTCGATGTTGTCGGGTTGTTTGAGGAGGAACATGACCATCTCGGCAATGTCGGCGGGGGCGATCATGTTTTGGCCTTTCATCCGCTCGGCGAGATAGGTGCCCTTGATGAGGTCGGTATCAACGCCACCGGGGCAGAGGGTGTGGACGTGGATGTTGCGCGGTCTGCATTCCAGCGCAAGCGAACGGGCAAAGCCGAGCAGGGCGTGCTTGCTGGCGACGTAGGCGGATTGGTGGAGGTAGCCTTGCGAACTGGCGGTACTGGCGATGTTGACGATGCGCCCGGACTTGCGGGCGATCATCCCCGGCAAAAGCGCTCGAGTGATGAGAAACGGCGCGGTGACGTTGACGCGGAAGACGCAGTCCCAATCGGCGAGACTGATTTCCGATACGGGCCTTTCCAGAAAGATACCGGCGTTGTGGATGAGGAAGTCGGGAGCGCCGAGGTGCCCAAGTGCCTGAGTGACGGAGTTGGGGTCGGCAAAATCACACGCGACGTGTCTGGCGTCGATGGGCGGTTTCGTGCGGGAGAGCAGGGTGAGGGTGA
>OMJI01000167.1 GCA_900299315.1 Verrucomicrobiota bacterium
AATGACCTGTAGCCGAAGCGTCAGCTTCGGCCGAGGCTTACGCCTCGGCTACAGGGGGGGCACAATTTGAAACTTCACCAGTAGTTTGACGAAACAGGGACGAGAAAGGTATGGATAACGGTTCAATGAACAACATCTTCTTCAACGCGCATCATTCACCGATGGGCGCTTTCGCTTCTTTCACCTTGGGACAGCCCGGCGCCAAGGGCGGGCTCGGCCTCGAACTCGGCAAGCCGGCCGACCAGAACATTTTCATCGGTTGCGAAACGAGCACGCCCGATGTGTTTGAGGCGTTGCCGTTCTACGCGCAAGGCGCGGATGAGAGCGCCCGGTTTGATGTCGAGAAGGCCGAGGGAAGGAAGGCGGACGCGCCCCGGTTGATGCCGTTTGAGCGCGCGGGCATCCGGCGGGAATTCAAGCTGGGCACGGACACGTGGACGGCGGGTGACCTGGCGTTCCGCATCTATTCGCCGGTCGCGTCGATTCCTGAGCCCGGCAAGGCCAGCGTCCGGGCGCTGCAACTCGCGCTCGTGCCGGCCGTGTTGGCGGAATTGACGCTCGACAACTCGACCGGACAACAACCCCGGCGGGCGTTTTTCGGTTATCAGGGCAACGATCCGTATTCGAGCATGCGCCGGCTGGAAGGGAAGGTGACCGGCGTGGCGCAGGGCCGGATCACGGCGATTGCCACGGCAGACGCCGGTGTCCGGTCGGGGCTCGGATTCGGGATCGAGGACGTCGTGGCGCCGAAGATCGAGGAGAACTTGGTGTTCGGTCTCGGCGGCGTCGGGGCGCTGACGTTCACGGTGCCGGCGGGCAAGAAGGTGACGAAGCGGTTTGTGATTTGTTTCCACCGCGACGGCATCGTCACGGCCGGGCTGGACACCCGGTATCTTTACACGCATTGGTTCAAGCGGCTGGAAGAGGTGGCGGCATTTGCGGTGAAGAATTTTGCGGTGTTGAAGAGCCTGGCCACGAAAGCGGATGCGCTGGTCGGGCGGGCGAGCAAGTTGTCCGCCGACCAGAAGTTCCAGCTCATTCACGCCGTGCGCGCGTACTACGGGAGTACGCAGTTGCTGGAGTGGAAGGGTAAGCCGTTCTGGGTGGTCAACGAAGGCGAGTACCGGATGATGAACACGTTCGACCTGACGGTGGACCACTTGTTCTTCGAGATGAAGTTCAACCCGTGGGTCGTGCGCAACGCGCTCGATATGTTTGCGAGCCGGTATGCGTACCGGGACGACTGCGGCATCAGTTTCACGCACGACATGGGCGTCTCGAACACGCTCTCGCGGCCGGGCTATTCGACGTACGAACTCTTCAAGCTGGACGGCTGTTTCTCGCACATGACCCACGAGCAGCTCGTCAACTGGGTTCTCTGCGCGAGCGTCTACGTCACGCAGACCGGCGACAAAGCGTGGTTCAAGAAGCAGCGTGGCATTTTCGCCGCCTGCCTCGAAAGCCTGATTAACCGCGACGGGCAGGGCACCGGCGTCATGCAGCGCGACAGCAGCCGCTGCATGGGCGGCGCGGAGATCACCACATACGACAGTCTCGACGTCTCGCTCGGCCAGGCGCGCAACAATCTCTATCTCGCCGTGAAAACGTGGGCGGCGTACTTGGCGCTGGAGAAGTTGCTCGGTTCAGCCATTGCCGGCCAGCAAGCCGAACGTTGCGCGGCGACCATTTGCTCGAAAGTCCGGGCGGACGGGACCATCCCGGCTGTGTTCGAGAAGGATAACCAGTCGCTCATCATCCCGGCGATTGAAGGACTGGCTTTCCCGCAACTTACCGGCTGCAAGGACGCCTACCGGCGGTTCGCGCCGTTGCTGGCGGCGCTGCGACGGCACTTGGATGCGGTGTTGGTTCCCGGGAGGTGTCTCTTCCCGGATGGCGGCTGGAAAATGTCGTCCACCAGCGACAATTCCTGGCTCAGCAAAATCTATCTCTGCCAGCACGTCTACCGGCAGATTCTCGGTTTCCCGTGGGAAGCGGCGGGGGCCAAAGCTGACGCGGCGCACGTCGGCTGGCTCTTGCGCGACGAGAACACGTACTGGAGTTGGAGCGACCAAATCGTCGCCGGCATCGCCAAGGGCAGCAAGTACTACCCGCGCGGTGTTACCAGTATTCTGTGGTTGAACGAGTAGCGGAGCGCGTGCTACTTTGCCGCCCTTTTGGCAGGGAAATGGACTACAAGAGCACACTGAATCTGCCGCAAACGCAGTTCCCGATGAAGGCGAATTTGCCGCAGCGGGAACCGCAGACGCTCGCGAAGTGGGAGCAGGATAAAATCTACGAACGCATCCTCGCGGCCCGGCAAGACGCGCCGCTCTTTGTGCTCCACGACGGGCCACCGTTTGCGAATGGCGACGTCCACATCGGCACCGCGCTGAACAAAATCCTCAAGGACGTCATCGTCAAATACAAGACGATGCGCGGCTACCGGGTGCCGTACGTGCCGGGCTGGGATTGTCACGGCCAGCCGATCGAATTCAAGGTGAAGAAGGAACTCGGGGAGGAAGCGCGGACGATCTCGCAAGCCGATTTACGGAAACGCTGCCGGACTTACGCCGAGAAGTACATCGACATCCAGCGCCGGCAATTCAAGCGGCTCGGTGTCTTCGGCGAATGGGAAAACCCGTACCTCACGATGTCGCCGCAATACGAGGCGGAGATCATTGGCGCGCTTGCCGACATGGTGGGTGATGGATTCATCTACCGGGGCAAGAAGCCGGTCCACTGGTGCCCGACCTGCCGGACGGCGCTGGCCGAGGCGGAAGTCGAGTACGCCGACCACACGTCCCATTCCGTGTACGTGAAATTCCCGGTCAGCGGTTGCGCGAACGAGTTTGCCGTCATCTGGACCACCACACCGTGGACGCTCCCGGCGAATCTCGCCATCGCGGTGAAGCCAGAGTTGCTGTACGTCCGCGCCAAGACGACGAGCGGTGAAACGTGGATCTTGGCGGAAGGTTTGTTGGAAACAGTCGCCAAGGCTACCGGGCAGAACTTTGAGGTCATCGAGAAACTTACCGGGGTGAAACTGAATGGCGTGGTCACGCGGCATCCATTTGCCGACCGGGATTCACCGATCATCCAGTCGCCCTACGTGACGCTGGAGCAAGGCACCGGCTTGGTGCACACGGCGCCGGGGCACGGTGCGGAAGATTTTGAGATCGGGCAGCAGGTTGGGTTGGGTGTGCTGGCGCCGGTGGATGATGGCGGAGTCTTCACCAAGGAAGCCGGTCCGTTTGCCGGTCAATTCGTCTTCAAGGCTAACAAGGTCATCACCGAGCATCTGCGCAACACCGGCGCGTTGGCGGCCGAGGGCGAAATCCGGCATTCCTACCCGCATTGCTGGCGCTGCAAGAACCCGGTGATCTTCCGCGCGGTGGAACAGTGGTTCATCGCGCTCGACCACGCCGGCTTGCGCCAGAACGCGCTGGCGGAGATTCCCAAGGTGAACTGGGTGCCGGCGTGGGGCCAAAACCGGATCAGCGGGACGTTGGAGCAGCGCCCGGACTGGTGCATCTCCCGGCAACGCGCGTGGGGCGTGCCGCTGCCCTTTCTGCTCTGCGACGATTGCGGTCGGCCCCTGCTCGACAAGGCGCTGATCCTCAAGTTCCGCGAACGCGTGGCGAAAGAGGGCGTGGATATTTGGTTCGAGCGGAGCGTGTCGGAGTTGTTTGGCGACCTGAAGTGCCCGGCTTGCGGCTCGGCGAACTTGGAGAAATGCCCTGACATCATCGACGTGTGGTTCGAGTCCGGCGTGAGCCACCGAGCGGTGTTGCGGACACGGACGAATTTGAAGTTCCCGGCTGATGTGTATCTTGAAGGCAGCGACCAACACCGCGGCTGGTTCCAGTCGTCGCTGATGACGGCGATGGCGACGGAGAAACGCGCGCCGTTCCAGACGGTGGTCACGCACGGGTTCCTCGTCGTGCGCGCCGAGGATACCGGCAAGAAGCAGAAGATTTCCAAGTCGGCTGGCCGACCGGCGAATTCGGAAGACTACGTCGGGAAGTTCGGCGCGGATGTGCTGCGGTTGTGGATCACGTCGGAGAACTACCAGGGCGACATCCCGTTGTCGGACGAGATCTTCGACCGGGTTGGCGAGACGTATTTCAAGGTGCGCAACACGCTGCGCATCCTGTTGGCCAACCTGAACGATTTCGACGGGAAGCCGGTGAGCCAATTACAGGAGATCGACCGGTGGTTGCTCTCGCGGCTGCAGGGGTTGGTGGAGGAAGTGACGGCGGCGTACGAAAGCTTTGAGTTCCACCGGGTCTA
>OMJI01000168.1 GCA_900299315.1 Verrucomicrobiota bacterium
AGCGATTGGAGGAACGACAGTCCCTGCGAGAGCACCTCGTTCAGCGAGACGCGTTCGCGCCGGGCTTTCGGCAGGCGCGCGAACTGGAGGTAGTCCTCGGTGACGCGTTGGACGCGGCGGACTTCGGAGTCGATGGATTTCACGAGCGACCGGGCTTCGTTGGCGGCCGGCTCGCGGCCCTTGGCGAGCGTGTTTAACTCGTCATTCACGAGGTCCAGGTTGAGGATGATCGAGCTGAGCGGGTTGCGGATTTCGTGGGCGAGCTTGGCGGACATCGCGCCGATGGTGGCGAGGCGCTCGGCTTGGAGCTTGGCTTCTTCGAGGCGCTTGCGTTCGGCGATGTCGCGGAGAATCGCGGAGCGGCCGATCGGTTGGCCTTGCGGGTCGCGCAGGATGGAGACTGTCAGTTCGACCGGAACCCGTCTTCCGTCCCTAGCGAGGCGCAAGGTTTCCGCGTGGTACTGGTTGTGTTGGCGGAGCGCTGCCTCGATGCGCACGAGTTCACCGGCGCGGAGCAGGTCCGGGGGGATGATGGTGCTGATCGGTTTGCCGAGGATTTCGGCCGCGGGCCAGCCGAGCACTTTCTCCGCGGACCGGTTCCACGTGCGGATGTGGTTTTGCTCGTCGAGCGAGAAAATCACGTCAGCCGAATCGTTGACGATGCTTTCGAGTTGCTGGAGATGCCGGTAGCGGTCGCTGGCGATGTAGGCTTCCATGGCCAGCGAGGCGTCGAGCATGAACGCTTTCTCCAACGCCACGACCGTCGCTTGCGCCTTGGTCAGGTCAGCCGCGAAGTGCTGGTGGATGAGCGGCGCGAGCAGGACGAAATACCGGTTGTACGCCAGCAAGTACCACCGGGGCGAGAGACCGACCCGCTCGTGCGTCTTGCCGATCCGCAGCCGGTCTTCGAAGTACGAATCGTCGAACGTGCCCTCGGTGATGCGCAGCAGGTAAGCGCGCTGGAGGCGTTTCAGCCGATCGACTGTCGTGCGGTCGGCAAGGAGTTGGGCCGTCTCGGGGAAGGCGAGCAGATGTTCATAAAACGCATCCTCGATGGCCAATACATGCGCCTCGACCAACGGACGAATTTCGCGCAATGACTGCGCGTCCTGCTGGGTCAGGCCAAGAAATTTGAGTCGCTGCTCGCGATCCGCTGCCGTCATGCGTGGCGGAGACTAGGGGGCGGCTGACAAGTTGTCAACGGCGCGCACATTTTCGTGCGAATACCTCATGGCCTTTGAGGTGCTATCTTCTATCAGGCATGGTGCAACTCATTGATCCATGGCAGGTCAAGGAAGGCGATTTCCCGAGCCGGGGATCGAAAGCGGATGTGCTGCGCTTTTGCCTCAACTACGCCGTCCTCGCCCCCTCCAGCCACAACACGCAGCCGTGGATCTTCAAGCTCCTCGATGACCGCGTCGAACTCCACGCCGACACGAGCCGCAACCTGCCGGTTGTCGATCCACAACGCCGGGAGCTCGTCATCAGTTGCGGCGCCGCGCTCTTCAACCTCCGGCTCGCCCTGCGTCGCTTTGGCTTCGAAGACATCGTCGAGTTGCTTCCCAATCCCTATGAGCCCAGCCTGCTGGCCCGCATCACTTACGGCGATCGCGTTCCCTGCACGCCGCCCATCGAACGACTCTTTCGCGCCATCCCGCACCGGCACACCTACCGGGGCGAATTCGACTCCCAGATCGTTTTTGAATCCACCATCGACACACTTCAATCCGCCGCCGCGGAAGAAGGCGCGTGGTTCCAGCCCGTCTTCGCCGCTGAGGGCCGCGCCGCGATTGCGCACCTCGTGGCCGAGGCTGACTTGATCCAGATGAGCAGCAAAGAGTACCGGGCCGAACTCGCCGAATGGATGCGCCCCAACTTCGGCGAAGACCTCGACGGCATCCCCGGCTACGCGCTTGGTCTAAACAGCCTCGCCGCCAGCGTCGCGCCGCTCTGGGTTCGCTTCCACGACGGTGGCGCCACCGCCAGTCACAAGGACGCCGACCTCATCAACCGCGCCCCCTTGCTCGGCGTCATCGGCACACCCAACGACACACTCGGCGACTGGCTCGCTGCCGGCCAAGCCCTCTCCCACGTCCTCCTCCAAGCCCGCATCAATGGCGTCCATGCCGGCTTCCACAACCAACCCATCGAAGTCCCGGCGTTTCGCAGCCGTCTCGCCACTCTCATCCACCGTCCCGGCCTCCCCCAAATCCTCCTCCGCCTCGGCCAAACCGCCGAACCCCGTCCCACCCCCCGCCGCCCCGTCGACCAAGTCCTCCAATTCTCCTGAGGCCGGCTGTAGCCGCGCTTGCCAAGCGCGGTCCTCCTCGGAATGCCTCACGCCAAGCCGAGTTGGACGGAGCCGCAGCGAAGCATCTCTGAACGGCGAGAAGTGAAACCGCGGATCACGCGGATGACACGGATTCGGAGTGTCGCTTCATCCGCGCCATCCGTGAAATCCGCGGTTCATCCGTTCCGTGCGAATTACCGCGCTTGCTTTCGAA
>OMJI01000169.1 GCA_900299315.1 Verrucomicrobiota bacterium
CCCCGCGGCCGCGCAACCCGCTGTGTCCTCATCCCCGGTCGGGGAGCGGCGTGGCGGGAGCGGCGGAGGTGCTTTCGCGGTCCAGGTAGAGCTTGTGTTCATCGGCGTTGTAGCCGAGCAGCTCGGCGTAGCGGCCCCAGCGGACGATCGTTTTGAAGAGGGGTTGCGGGCGCAGGCCGGGGAGCCAGACGGCGATTTCTTCCAGGAGCACATCTTCCTCGAGCGCGAAGCTCTCCTGCTTCTCCAGCAGCGCGATGACCTGGGCGAAAAGGGGGAGGGTGCGCAGTTGCTGGTTGAGGATGCGTTTGCGTTCGTTGACTTTGGCGTCGGTGAACTGCCGGCCCAGCGCGGTGAGGATGACGGTGTGCTTGGGCGTGTCCACGAAGTCGAGCAACTCCGCCATCTTGACGAGTTGCAGGACGCGCCCGAATTCTTTGCCGACCTCGACGGAGAGGTCGAAGATATCAGCCGTGCCACCGGCGACCTCGACGCGCTCCAGTAAGCCGGTCATCTCGCCGAGGTTGACGTTGGGCAATGGCTCGAAGCGCGGCGCGCGCGTGACGGGTGCCGGCGCGGCGACCGGGGCCGCCGGCAACGGGATCACCGGCTCGTCAGGGATGAGGGCGTGGGTGAGGATGTCGTGGATCCGGTCGGCCACGGCGATGAATTTGGGGTCGTGATAATCGCGCGGGTAGGGCAGGGGATTGTCGAGGACCGTGCGGATCTGGCCGGGGTTGGCACCGAGGACGACGATCCGGGTGGCCATGAAGACGGCTTCGTTGATGTTGTGCGTCACCATCAACACGCTGCTCGGGTCGGTGGTGGCGTCTTGCCAGAGGGTGATGACCTCGTTGCGGAGGTTCTCAGCGGTCAGCACGTCGAGGCCGCTGAACGGTTCGTCCATCACGAGCAACTCCGGCTGGGCGACGAGCGCGCGGGCGATGCCAACGCGTTTCTTCATACCGGCCGAAAGTTCGCGCGGGTACGCTTCCTCGAAGCCTTCCAAGCCGACGCGGTCGACGACGCGGGTGACGAGCTCGGCTTGTTTGTTGGGATCGATAATCCGGCCGTTCAAGCCGAGGGCGACGTTCTCGCCGGTGGTCAGCCACGGATACAGCGCGAAACTCTGGAACACGAGCGAGACGGTGGGGTTGAGGCCGGCAAGCGGTTTGCCGTGGGCGAGCACTTCGCCGCGCGTGGGCGGCAGCAAGCCGGCAAGGATGCGGACGAGCGTGGATTTGCCGCAGCCGGAGGGGCCGAGCACGGCGGTGATGTGGTTGCGCGGGACGAGGAGGTTGATGCCTTCCAGCACTTTCAACTCGCGCCCGCCCGGCAGACGGATGTCAAAGCTGACATCGCGCAGTTCACAGACCACATTATCTGCCGGGGCGTTCATGCGTTGAGAGAATACTTCCTTTCCGCGAGCCGGTACAGGGGCAACCAGACCAGCCGGTTCATGCCAACGACCACGACGACCATCGCCGTGACGCTCGCCGCCAGCAATGGGAAATTACCGGAGTCCGTGCAGACGCTGATCGCGGAACCAAGCCCGTCGGTCTGCACGATTTCGCCACGGAGATGAACGTACTCGGTGCAGATGCTGGCGTTCCACGCGCCGCCGGCTGCCGTGGCGAGACCAACGATGAGTTGCGAGAAGATGCCGGGCAGGACCAGCCGCCGCCAGCGTTCCCGGCCGCGAAGCTGGTACATCACGCCGGCCTCCTTCAAGTCCTGCGGGATGGCCATCGCGCCGGCGATGACGTTGAAGAGGATGTACCACTGCGTCCCCGCCAGCATCAGCACGGCGGCGCTGTAGGTCATCGACAGGCCGCACGCCGTCAGCAACGCGAGGATCAGCGGGAACACCATCGGCGCCGGGAACGAAGCGACCACTTGGATGATCGGCTGGAAAATTTTCGCGAGCCGGGGATTCGTGCCGACGAGCACGCCGAAGGGAATCGTCCACAACGCCCCGATGGCGACAGCCGCCATCACGCGGAGAAAGGTGAACACCGTCATCCGGCCCACGTGCCACCACTCCGCGCCCGAGAGTTGGGCGAGCAGCGCCCAGAGTTGCACCGCGCCCCACATGGCGCCGACGAGGCCCGCCGCCACCACGCCCCAACCAGCGATGCTCCACAGGAACCCTGCGAGTCGACTCGGTGGCAGGGCCGCCGGCTGCGGTCGCGGTTGTGACTCGAGGATCATCCGTTGCCAGACCTTGGTGTGGATCCACGCCAGCACCCGGGATTTGCGGAACATCTCCAGCACCAGTGACGAGGGTTGTTCCCCGGCCTCCTCTTCGAGCCGGAACTTGGCCGACCACGCGACAAGCGGGCGCCAGACGATCTGGTCGAGCACCACGATCACAATCGTCATCGCGAGAATGCCGGCGGTCATGGCCGTGACGTCGCCCCGGTCGATCGCCACGCTCATGTAGGAACCAATGCCGGGGAGGCGAAAATCATTTTTACCGAGAGTGAATGCCTCGCAGACCATCAGGAAGAACCAACCGCCAGCCATGCTCATCATCGAGTTCCACACCAACCCGCCCGCGCCCGCCGGTAGTTCGAGCTGGAGATAGCGCTGCCACCACGTCATCCGCGTCGCCCGCGCGGCGTCCTGCAGATCCGTGGGGATGGATTTGACGGATTGGTAGAAGCTGAACGTCATGTTCCACGCCTGGCTCGTGACGATCATGACGATGCAGGCGAGTTCGAGGCCGAGGTTGCTCGTGGGGAACAGCGCCACTAGGCCGAGCACCAAGCCCGGCAGGAACCCGAGCACCGGCACGCTCTGGAGAATGTCGAGTACCGGCACAAGGATCCCTTCGGTGCGCCGGTTGACGGCCGCCAGCCGCCCGGCCACCAACGTGAATGCCAGCGAGATCGTGTAGGCGATGAAGTTCCGGCAGACCGACAGCATCGTGTACTTCGGCAGCGCCCAGACGCTCAGGTCGATTTCCACCGCCGGCCGGTAGTCCCCCGTCCATTGCTCCCCGGCACTCAACACCATGTACACCAGCGCTCCCAACCCGAGCAGGACGAGGAAGTCCACGACACGGGACATCCGTCGCCACTCCAGAATGGGTTGAAACCACCGCATTGTCCCCATTGTTCCTGAAGCCAAACCCGATTGCAATCGCCCAGCGCGCTCACTACAATTTTTTTCGATGAACGACACACTCCGCCGGCTCCTGACGTCGGCCACGAAAGCAGAACTCGACCGGGTCACTCCCGAGGAATTGGTGGCCCCCGGCAAGGTGTCCTCACCGGACGACGCGCGGCTCGTGAAAGCGGCACTCTACCTGAAGCACGGCCACCTCGAAGATTGCCACAAGATCGCCCAGCAAGTCGCCACCCCGACCGGTAGCTACTGGCACGGCATCATGCACCGCCACGAAGGCGACATCAGCAACAGCCATTACTGGTACGACCGGGTCGGCAACCACCCGGTGTTGGAGGCCATCGGCGGCTACCCCCGCGACCCGGCCACCGAGCAGCGCGAGTTTGACCTGCTACTCGATCACACCCTCCGGCAAGCCACCCGGTAGAAAAAAGGGGCGACCCTTGCGGGTCGCCCCTCTGATTGTATTGACCGGACTTAGTAGTCCATGCCGCCCATGCCGGGGTGGCCGTGGCCACCAGCGGGGGCCGGCTTTTCCTTCTCCGGCAGTTCGGTGACGGCGCACTCGGTGGTCAGCAACAGACCGGCGATGCTCGACGCGTTCTGGAGCGCGGACCGGGTGACCTTGGTCGGGTCGATGATGCCGGCCTTGCCCATGTCAACGTACTCGAGCTTGTCGCAGTCGAAGCCTTCCCAGCCTTTGCGGCTCTTGACTTCCTGGACGATGAGCGAGCCTTCCTCGCCAGCGTTGTCGGCCAACTGGCGGAGCGGCTCCTCGATGGCGCGGACGACGATCTGGGCGCCGATGGCTTCATCGCCCTTGAGCTTGAGGCCGCTGAGGGCGTCGAGCGTGCGGAGCAACGCAGTGCCGCCGCCGGGGACGATGCCTTCTTCGACCGCTGCGCGGGTGGCGTGGAGCGCGTCTTCGACGCGGGCTTTCTTTTCCTTCATCTCGGTCTCGGTCGCGGCGCCGACGTGGATGACGGCGACACCACCGGCCAGCTTGGCGAGGCGCTCTTGGAGCTTCTCGCGATCGTAGTCGCTGGTGGTTTCCTCGATGGCCTTGCGGATCTGGTTGATGCGGCCTTGGACGTCGGACTGCTTGCCGTTGCCCTCGACGATGGTCGTGTTCTCTTTGTCGATGACGACCTTCTTGGCGCGGCCGAGGTCCTCGATGGCGACGTTCTCGAGCTTGATGCCGAGGTCTTCGCTGAGGAACTTGCCGCCGGTGAGGATGGC
>OMJI01000170.1 GCA_900299315.1 Verrucomicrobiota bacterium
AGGTTCAACGGCACCGTGCCGGCTCAGAACCAGATGAAGCGCTCGACGCGGATGCGGCGGATGCGTTCTTCGAGCAAGTCCTTCATGTCGGGGCAGACTTCAAGCAACCGCTGATAAACAGTGATGGCGTCGCGCCATTGTTGCTTCGCTTCCTTGATCGTACCGGCGGCCAGACCGGCTTTGCCGAGCCAGAAACACTCCGGTGGCGTGCTCGGGTCCGGCCATTCGCGTGTCTCGTAGAGCAGCTTCAGGTAAATCTCCCCGGCTTCGTCTGCCTTGCCGGCTTTCTCAAAGCATTGGCCGGTCTTGTAAGCGATCTGGTTGCGGAACGTGCCGTCGGAATCCTTCGCGCAATCCTGCGCCGCCCGGTAGGTCGTGATGGCGTCGTCGTAGCGTTCGAGCGTGTAGAAACAATCCGCCTTCCGACCGAGCGCCTCGCAGCGGAGATAGCAGTCCGCAAAATCCTTGATGACGGCGTCGAACACGAGCAGCGCGTCGTTGAATTGCCCCAGCTCCGTCAGCGCGTCGCCTTGGCCAAACCGGGCATCGCAGCGCCAGTTCGAATTCGTGTAGGTCTTGATCAACGTCTCGAACAGCTCGATCGAGTTCTTGTAGTCCTGCCGGGAATACGCCGCCCGAGCCGCCATGAACAGCGCGTCATCCGCCAGCGCGCTGGCGCCGTAATTCTTGTGGATGATCAGGAAATGCTCCTGCGCCTTCACGTAATCCTTCTGCTTCGCGTAGTAGTCCGCGACCCAGAACTCCATGTCCGGCGCGAGCGCCGCCTGAGGGTTCTTGGCGAGGAACCCGGTAAAGTCCTTCAAAGTCTGCTCCGCCTTCCCCTGCCCAAACCAGCACCAGCCCCGGTTGTAGAACGCGCGCTGGCCGAGTTCCGAGTCCGGGGCTGCCGCAATCAGCCGGTCATACTCCGCCGCCGCTGCGTCATACTTGCCTTCCCGGTAAAACGACTCGCCGATGGCCAATTGCGATTGTTGCGCGAGCCGGTGGTTCGGAAACTTCTTTGTCACCTGTGCGAACGCCTCGCGCGCCGCGGTCTCGTTGCCGGTACTGGCCTGGATCAACCCAATCTGGAACTGCGCCTCCGCCGCGCGTTCGCCGGTTGGGAACTGTTCCACGAGCGACTGGAAGACGTGCACCGCCGCGTCCGCGTTCTGCATCCGTTGATACACGTGGCCGAGCTGGAACAACGCCCGCTCGATGAGCGGACTGGCCGGGTAGGAACTCACCAGCCGCTGGTAGCTCGCCGACGCCTCCTGCAATTGCCCGGCCTCGAACTGCACATCGCCGATCTTGAAGAGCGCATCCGCCGCCAGGGCCGCGTCACTGCCGGCTGTGTTGAATGCCTGCTGGAAATGCGCGAGCGCATCCGTCGGCTTGCCGGTCTTCACCTCGCACCAGCCCGCCCGGTAATTCGCCCGCGGCGTCAGCCTACTTTGTGGGAAACGAGTGATGAGTTGCTGATACTCCGGCAGGGCTGCCGCAAAATCGTCCCGCGCAAAGAACAAATCCGCGATCGCCATCTGCACATCCTCCGCGAGCGGATCCTTGGGACGCTCCGCGAGGAACTCCTTCAAGCGCGCCACCCCGGCCGCGACCTTGTCGGCGCGGACGTAGGACTCGCTCAACTTCAACAACACTTCGCGCCGCAGCGACGCCGACTGCGCGTGCGTCAGCGCCTGCGTGAACGCCTCGACCGCGTCGTCGAACTTGCTGTCGCCAAAGAGCACCCACCCCCGCCCGGACCACGCCTCGGCGGCGAGTTGCGCGTCGACCGGCTTGTTGGGCGTGGTCTTGTACGAGTTGATGAGATTGCCGAACAACTCGAGTGACTCGGCCGACTGTTTTTGCCGCGCCTTGCTCTCCGCCCGCCACCGCATGGCCCGGTAAGCCCAGATGGAATTCTCATCCCGCTTCGCCAACGCCGCGAGTGTTGAGTCCGCCTCCGCAAACTTGCCGAGTGCCAACTCGATCTGGCCGCGCAACAACTGGGCTTCATTCAAGAGCCGCTCCCGCTGCGTGGACTTCACCATCTCATCCAGCGTCGCGCCCGCCTCCGGGAACTTGCCTTGTTTGAACTGCGCCACCGCCATGCCCAACTGCGCGGACGCGTGATAGATGTTGCTCGGGCCGCGCTGGACCAACGCGGCGAACGTTTTCTCCGCCGCCGCGTACTGCTCGCTCTGGTTGAACGCCTGCCCACGCCAAAACACAAAACCATCCGGCAGGTCAGTATCCGCCCTGCCCTTCGCCCCGGCAGCAAGCGTCTGGAGCGCCGCTCCGGGTTTTGCCAGTCGCATCTGCGACTGCGCCAGCATCAACACGGCACCATCCGCCTTCTCCGAGGCCGGGAACTTTTCCAAGAACTCCCGGAACTGCCGCTCCGCGAAATCGTACAACTTGTCTTCAAACGCCGACTGCGCCACGCGGAAGAGCTTCGTCTCCTCCGGCGTCGCCGCCACGAGCAACAACAACAAGATGGGCCAAAGCCGTCGCATCAAAGTGCGCGCAGCATACGCGAAGGACTACCGGCAGGGCAAGCGACACATCGGGGGCTGAAGGAGGAAGCCGCCGGGACGGCGGCCGCTACACTTCCGCTCGGGTGCAGTTCCAAGTTTGGGGCACCCGCTCGAAACTGTAGCCGAAGCGTCAGCTTCGGCCGAGGCTTACGCCTCGGCTACAGGGTCTGCCCAGCACGTCGAACGGCACCCCTCCCGCTCGCGTTGCTTGCCACGGGGATGAATCCTGTTACACTGCGAGCCCGTGAAGATTCGGACTTTGGGAGTGATCCCATCACGGTTTGGCGCGCAGCGGTTTCCCGGCAAGCCGCTCGCTCTCATCGCCGGCAAGCCGCTCGTGCAGCGGGTCTATGAGCAGGCGAAACTGGCCACGAAACTCGACGAGGTCATCGTCGCCACGGACGACACGCGGATTCTGGAGGCGGTCGAGGGCTTTGGCGGGACGGCGGTGTTGACGTCGCCAGACTGTCCATCGGGCACCGACCGGGCGGCGGAGGTGGCGCGCGATCAGCCGTGCGACTTGATCGTGAACATCCAGGGCGACGAGCCGTTGATGCGCCCGGAGATGATCGATCAACTGGTGACCGGCATGCAGCAGTTCCCGGATTGCCCGATGGGAACGCTGGCGCGGCCGATTGTGGCGGCGGATGTGTGGCTGAACCCGAACGTGGTGAAGGTGGTGTTCGGGCCGTCGGGAAATGCGTTGTATTTTTCGCGATGCTCGGTACCCTACGCGCGGGAGGCCGCCGGCCAGTTCACTGCGGGGATTGGGCACAAGCATATTGGGATTTACGCCTACCGGCGCGAGTTTCTGTTGCGGTACGTCACGTTGCCGCAGACACCGTTGGAGCGGACAGAGAAGCTGGAGCAATTGCGGGCGTTGGAGAACGGCTACACGATCCGGGTGTGGGTGACGCCGCATGATTCCATCGGCGTGGATACGCCGGAGGATGCGAAGTTGGTGGAGGAGATCTTGGCGAGGGCAGGCAAATAATTTCATGAAATACATCTTTGTAACAGGCGGCGTAATCAGTTCGTTGGGGAAAGGTCTTACGGCGGCGTCGCTGGGGACGCTGCTGGAGAGCCGGGGGTTAAAAGTCACCCTCGCGAAGTTTGACCCCTATCTCAATGTCGATCCCGGCACGATGAATCCGTTCCAGCATGGCGAGGTGTACGTCACCGACGACGGCGCGGAGACCGACCTCGACCTCGGGCATTACGAGCGGTTCACGCACGCGAAACTTTCCAAACTGAACAACCTCACCAGCGGTCAGGTCTATGCGCGGATCATCGAGAAGGAACGCCGCGGGGATTTCCTCGGCAAGACGGTGCAGGTCATCCCGCACGTCACCAATGAAATCAAGCAGCGCATCAAGGACGTCGGTGAGCGCAGCGGCGCGGATGTGGTGTTGATCGAGATCGGCGGGACGATCGGCGACATCGAGGGGTTGCCGTTCCTCGGAGCGATCCGGCAGTTCGCGCTCGAAGCGGGGCCGCAGAACTCG
>OMJI01000171.1 GCA_900299315.1 Verrucomicrobiota bacterium
AGATGACTTCTGCGTGGGAACGACTGGCCGCCATGCACAACAGAGCGGCCGCGAACACCGCCTTCATGACTGCTAACTTCTTCATTTTATGTTTTATTTTCCTTGTTTGGTTAGGTTAACCGCCCTCTCCCGGGCGGGTTTTCCCCTTACGAAGGGCGGGGCTTTTAGGTGAAATGACCACCCCGTTCAAGTGGAAAATTTGCTATAATTGGTAAAGCGCTACGAAACATTGATTATCAAGGAGTTACAATGGACAATATGTCAGAGAAATTTATCGGTTTGAGCGTCGTCTGGCTGACAGTGGTCTGCTCGACATTTGGAGCACCGGTCGAGGTGCCGGGGCAGGTCGACCCTGCTCCGCTCGACGCCATGCTCAGGCGGTATGTGGATGACCGGGGCTTGGTGAACTACCGGGCTTGGAAGGCGTCGGCTGCCGACCTTGAGGCGCTGAAGGGATGGCTGGCCAAGTTGGACGGTACCGGTGCGGTTGGCGATGACAAGGCTGCCACCCTCATCAACGCCTACAACGCGCTGACTATCGGTTGGATTTTGCACAACTACCCTGTCAAAAGCATCAAGGCGACGAACAACCCTTGGGGTGCGAAACGGCACCGGCTCGGCGGCCGGTTGGTCTCACTGGACGAGATCGAGCACGATACGTTGCGACCGCAGTTGGGCTACCGGGTTCACGCCGTGCTCGTCTGCGCCGCGAAGAGTTGTCCACCGCTGCGAGCGGGCGCATTCACTGCGAACAGGCTACCGGACCAACTCGACGATCGGTTCCGCGTCTGGCTGGCCCGGGAGGATTTGAACAGCTTCGATGCCGGCAAAGGTCGAGCCGAGCTATCGAAGATTTTCTCGTGGTACGCGAAAGATTTTCCCGATTTGACCGCCGTGCTGGCAAAGTACGGCCCGGTAAAGGGCGAATACAAAATCGGCTACAAGAGTTACAACTGGGCGTTGAACGAGCAGTAGCCGTTAGAGTTCTTTTTGGATGAAAGTCCGCAGCTTGTCGGCAAGCTCGGGCGGCATTTCATCCTTGGGCTGGCAGCAGTCGTGGCAGGTCTGAATGGTGAGCTTGTAAGTGTTCACGTACTCCAGACAGAGCGGACAGTCGCGCAGGTGGGCGGACAACTTCGTGTGCTTCTCGACCGGCAGGTTGCCCTCGACGTAGTCAAACAGCAGCTTGTGGACGTTTTTGCAGTCCGAGAGGTTCAGCAGGCACTTGAAATAGTTGATAACACCTTGAATCATACTTTGTCCTTCAAATAGGGCATGAGCGCTTTGCGCAGCGCCAACCGCGCGCGATGCAACCGGCTTTTGACGGCCGGTACCGTCACTTCCATGGCAGCGGCAATTTCATCCATCGACATCTCTTCCACATCCGCCAGCAACACCGTGGTCCGGTACGGTTCTTCCAATCCATCAATGGCCGCCCGGACTTGATCGCCAAGCTCCGCGCGGGTCAAATCCCGGTCGGGCGCGGCTTTGGTGTCGGGCACTTGGATTTGCGGCAGGTCCCGGTCATCGCTCCCCACATCCAGCGGCACGTCGTGGGCGAACTTCTTGTTCTTGCGCAGCTTCATCAAGGCCGCGTTCGCCGTCACCCGGTACATCCACGAGGTGAACGCCGAGCGGCCCTCGAAATACTCGATCTTGTTCCAAATATTGATCAGCGCGTCCTGCACAACTTCCTGCGCATCCGTCTCGTTCCGCGTAATCTGCATCGCGACGCCGTAAAGCTTCGAGCCGTGAAGTTGCAACAAATCCTCCATCGCACGCTTGTCGCGCGATTTCAGCCGTTGCACTAACTCAGCATCATCTGGTTGGACCACCTCGGTCGCCACGCTTGCTAGCATCGGTAAATTGGATGCCGCAACCAAGCCAAAAGTTTTGTACTATTTCCGCTATGGCCAACCGTCTCGCGCGCGAAACCAGTCCCTACCTCCTCCAACACGCCCACAACCCGGTCGACTGGTATCCGTGGGGCGCGGAGGCATTTGCGAAAGCCCGGGCGGAGAACAAGCCGATCTTCCTCTCCATCGGCTACTCCACCTGCCACTGGTGCCACGTCATGGAACGTGAGTCCTTCGAGAACCCGGCCATCGCCGCCGTGATGAACGCGCACTTCGTCTGCATCAAGCTCGACCGCGAAGAGCGCCCGGACATCGACCACATCTACATGACCGCCGTCCAAGCCACCACCGGCAGTGGCGGCTGGCCGATGAGCGTCTGGCTCACCCCGGACCTGAAGCCGTTCTTCTGTGGGACATACTACCCGCCCGAATCCCGCTACGGTCGCCCGGGCTTCAAGCAATTGCTCGAACGCGTCCACGAAGTCTGGGAAACCAATCGCGACGGCGTCCTCGCGCAGGCGAAGCAAATCACCGAGTTGCTCCAACAGGATGAAGGTAGGGCGCGACCGCCGGGCGCACCGCACCCTCCGTTGGACGCCGCGCCCTTGCAAGCCGGTCTCCACGCCTTCCAATCCAGCTTCGACACCGAACACGGTGGCTTCGGCGGTGCCCCGAAGTTTCCGCGGCCGGTAGTCTTCAATTTCCTCTTCCGCGCCGGTGGGGAACCGATGGCGCTCCACACGCTCCGCAAGATGGGCGAGGGCGGGATGTTCGACCAGCTCGGCGGCGGGTTTCACCGCTACAGCGTGGACGAACGCTGGCTCGTCTCGCATTTCGAAAAGATGCTCTACGACCAAGCCCAGCTTGTCGTCAGTTACTGCGACGCATTTCAGGTTTCGCGCGACCAGTTCTATGCCGACATCGCCCGCCGCACCTGCGATTACGTCCTCCGCGAGATGGCCGCGCCCGATGGGGGATTTTACTCCGCTGAGGACGCCGATAGTGAAGGCGTTGAGGGCAAGTTCTACGTCTGGCGCAAAGACGAGATTGCCGACGAAAAAATCTGCGAATACTACGGCGTCACCGAGCCCGGTAACTGGGAACACGACATCAACGTCCTCCACATCACCGGCACGCCGCCCCCGCCGCACCTGGAAGAATGGCGCCAGAAACTCTTCGCCATCCGCGCCAAACGTATCCGCCCCCACCGGGACGAGAAGATTCTCGCCGCCTGGAACGGCATGATGATCTCGGCACTATGCCAAGCCGGTCTAGTGGCCGCCGTCCCGGCGGCAATCCCGGCCGCCCAGCGCGCCGCCGCGTGTTACCTTACCGGCGAGCTCCGTCGCACTTCCACAATCCCGGCTATGCTCGATGATTACGCCGCCGTCGCGACGGCATTCGTCGATCTCTACGAAGCCACGTTCCAGAGCCGCTACCTCCAGCGCGCCGCGGAACTCGCCGACACGATGGTGAAACTCTTCGCCGACGACCAAGCCGGTGACTTTTTTATGACGGACGGCCGCGACCCCAGCGTCATCGTCCGTGCCAAGGAACAGTACGACGGCGCCGAGCCGAGCGGCAATTCCGTGGCGACACTGCTGCTGCTGCGCCTCGCTGCGATGCTCGACCGGGAAGACTACCGGCTCATCGCCGAGAAATCCCTGCGCGCCAACGCCGAGTTCATGGCCCGCGCCCCGCACGCTGTCCCGCAACTCCTTTGCGCGCTGGACTGGTATCTCCACCCACCGCAACAAATCGTCTTCGCTGGCGACCCCGCCGCATTCCTCGCGGTCATCCACGAACACTACCGGCCGCGCAAGGTGCTGCTGATGGCCGGTGACCAGAAAACGCCCCGGCCGCTCGTGGGCGGCAAGCCGGCTGTCTACGTCTGCCAGAATTTCGCCTGTCAGAGTCCGGCCACCACGCCGGAAGAATTGCGGGAGCGGCTCGGTTGAAATCGTGGTGGTTCCTGCCGGTGGTTGTGGCTGCGTTGTGGTGCGGCGCGCGCGTAACGCAGCGTGGGTTTGAGTACGACGAGTTGTGGACGTTGGAGCACTACGCCCGGGCTGAGAGCGTGAGTGTTATTTTCGAAGACCTTACCGTGCCGAACAATCATCCGTTGCACAGCCTACTGGTCCGGTGGTCCGTGAATCTATTTGGCGGAAGTGAATGGGCGACGCGGCTGCCGGCGTTGTTGGCGGGTGTGCTGATGCTCGGGCTCATCCCGGCAGTGGTGTGGTGGTGGACGGCGGACGGCAAGTTGGCGTGGCTGACCGGGCTGCTGAGCGCGCTGAACCCGGCATTGCTGCACTTCGCCCAGACCGCCCGGGGCTACAGCTTGCAAGCGTTGGCAGTTGTGGCGTTTGCCGGGGCCGTTGTCTTATCGCGACGGGACAGACGGTTTTTGCACGGCATGGTGTTGGCCGGTGTGGCGGGCTTGCTCGTGATGCCGACGACGATCTTGTTTCTCATCCCGATCGTGCTCGTCGATCTAACCTCGCGGCGACGTGAGCCGGTGGTCTGGAGCGCATATGCGGTGCTGGGCGTGTTGGCCGGGAGTTGGTTGTGGTTTGGCTCGACGCAGTGGGCGCAAGGCCGGGCGCAGTTTGGGATGCCGGTGGCGTCACTGCTGGATTGGTTGGTGTTTTCGGGAAGGACGATTCGGGAATTGTGGGGTTGGTGGTTGCCGGCGTTGATGGCGGTTGGGGTGGTGACCAAGCGCGGGCGAGTCCTTGGTGTCATCTTGCTTGTGCCGTTGCTGGCGACGGTCGTGACTTACGCCGGGCCGACTCGTGCCTATCTGCCGCTCGTGCCGGTCGGGTTGCTGTTGGCGGTGCTGGGAGTGGAGCGAATCAGGGACTGGCTGCCACGCTGGCGCCAACTGCCGGTGGGAGTTGCAGTCGGCGTGGCCATTGTCACGCTACCGGCGGGTTTGCAATCTTGGACGCCGACCGATTGGCGCGCAGCGGTGCCGGCGATCCGGGCGTTGGCGACACCGGGTTACATCAACTTCCGGCCCACGGACGGGTTTGTCGTTCGTCACTACTTCGGTGACGCAGCGGTCGGCAACATGCCTCGTGAGCCGGTCATCACGGTGGCAACAGTGGTCGGCTTGAGCGGGATGGACTTACGGACTCACCGGTCAGTCGAGCTGGAGTTGCCGGCTGACGTGAGCGTGAAGCATCAAACCGCGGAGGGAGTGCCGGTCGCACTCATTCGCGCCGAGCTTGTGGCGGGCGGGGAGCCGGCGGATGACCGGTTGATGTTTTTGGCGAGCGACGGATCGGTGCCGCGTGAAGTTTTGGATTGGGGTTGGGTGCAGTTGAACGGGTTCTTCACCGGCTCAACTCCGGTCGTCTTGGCGCGGCGGGGAGTGATCGCGAAGCCGGCGGATGGCGTGCGGCTCTACCGGCAGGTGCCGTGGTAATCAGGTGGCCGGGGTCGGCTGCTTCTGTGGCAGGACGAAGGTGAACGTGGCGCCTTGGCCGGGTTTGCCTTCGGCTCAGACTTGGCCGCCGTGTTTCTCGACGATGCGTTTGACGATGCTGAGGCCGATGCCGGAGCCTTCGAATTTCTCGGCGGGATGAAGTCGTTCGAACAGGCTGAAGATCCGCTCGGCGTGTTCCATGTCGAACCCGATGCCGTTGTCGGTGACGGCGACGCAGCAACGGTCGTGATCCTGCCAGCCGGTCACGGTGATGCGGGGCGGCTTCGCGCCGCGGCTGTACTTGAGTGCGTTGTCGAAGATGTTGCCGATCACTTGATAGAACATCATCCGGTCGCCCTGGCAGGTCATGTCGGCAAAATCAAACTGGATGTCGGCGTTGGCTTGCTCGATCTGCGGCTGCCGGTCGTTGATGACGGACTGGGCGAGCTCGCGGAGGTTGACCAGGCTCATCACGGCGTCGCGGCGTTGGAGCCGGGAATACTCCAGCAGATCGTCGATGAGCTTGCGCATCGTCTGCGACATGCGCCGAATGGCGAGCGCGAACCGGCTGCCTTGTTCGCCGAGTTGCGCGCCGCAAGTGTCGAGCAGTAACTCGGAGTACGCGTGGATGCCGCGCAACGGCGCCTTCAAATCGTGCGACACGGTGAACGCAAAAACCTCCAAATCCTTCGCGCGGGCCTCGACTTCTTGCGTGCGCGCGGCGACGGTCTGTTCGAGGTGCCGGGAGTACTTCGCCAATTCCTCCTGCGCCGTCTGCACCTGCACGGTGAGCCGCTGTTGTTCCCGGTACAACACCACGCTCGCCACGAACAACCCGGCCAGCGGCGGCAGGTAACTCGCGACCTTCAACACCATCGCCAGCATCGCCAAGCCATCCGACGGTTCGGCTGACTGCGTCATAAACGCCTGCGCGATCAAGCCGAGCAGCAGCGACACGAGCACTGCGCCCGGCAACACGCCGCGTTGCGCCCGGTACATCCACCAATACATCGGCAACGCACCCGCAAACATGATTCCCGCGATCAAGTCCCACGGTCGCCGCACCTCGCCGCCCTCGATCATCAACCCCGGCAGCGCGACCACCAATGGCAACTGCACGAGTAGAAACGTGGCCGCGCCGACAATGGCCAGTCCTTTGACTAGCTCACTACCGACTTCGTGCGAGATCGGCCGGCGCCGGTGTTGCCAGATGCCGGTAAGCAGACAACCGCTCATCACGAGCCGGCCGAGCGTCCAGATTCCCACCAACGTCCGGTAGCGTTCGACGTGGGGGGTGAAATAACTATCCTGCGAGACCAACGCGCCTACCAGATCGGCGATGGCGGTGGCCAGAAACGCCAGCCCGACGAACAGCGCGAGGCGTTGCCGTTGCAGCCAGAATTGGGAAAGCGCAAACGCCGCGACTTGCACCGCTAGCGATACGCCGAGAATTTCCAGCGAAAGCTGCCACCGCGTGGTCAGCGTCCACTCAAACGGCGAGGCGAGCCAGAAGCAGACTGCCACGATGGCCAACGCCGCCAACCCCAGCGCGCTCGCCAGCAGAATCTCTCGCAACCGCGAACTCATCCCGGCCGCATCGTACCAGATGCGGGCCGCCAGGCAAACTTACTTCGCCAACTCCGCCTTGGACGCCTTGACGTACAGCGTGCCGTCTTTTTCCGTCACCGTGCCGGTGACCTTCAGCTCGCCGCCCTTCATCCGCGCATCCATCAACTTCTTGTCCGCGTTCTCCAGCAGGTAGACCTTGCCGTCCTCCGTCTTCAAGCCGACGGAGCACGAGTTGCCCTTGTGATACATGCAATGCCCGCAACCGATCTTGCCTTGCAGTTGCACTTCCTTCGCTTCTTCCGCCCGGACGCCCAGCGTCCCGGCCACAACCAGCGCCGCGATCAACAGAATCTTCTTCATGGTTCCTCCGATTTGCGGCCACTCTGTCCCGGAACGCCCGCCGTTGCAAGCCACTGCTCCACCTGACGGTGCAACTCGCGGCGTTGCTCGCCGGTAATCCCGCGCGGATCAAACCGGTAGGCATAGTGCAACGCCAACGCCTCGCGCAGCGGCTCCGCCAATTGTTCACGCCGCAGCCAGTCGCCCAGCGACTCGTCCGGCCGCCGGCCCCGACCGGCTTGCGCCAGCCGCTCCTCGATCCGGTAAAACTCCGAGTCGATTCCGCGCGACTTCCGTTCCACCGGCACGGCTGTCACGACACGGCGCGCCCGGCGTTGGCGTGCGAAAATCCGCCACGCGAACCACGCCACCACCACCGGCGCGAGCCAGAAGACGATCCGCGCCAGCAAGCCCCGGTCGCTGTAGTACCGCCACCGGGCAAATTGATATTTCACCCACACGAACACATCGCTCACCCATTGCAACGGCGGCCGGGACTCTTCCTCGATGGCTTCCCACGTTGCCGGCGTCGTGTCCACGTCGCGCCACGCGCCGTCCGCGTAAGCGAGCGTCCACGCATGCGCGTGCCGGGCGCGGACGAGATGCGTGCCGCCGCGATCGTCCTCCGGGACCGCGTAACCAATGGCATACCGCGTCGGCACACCGGCCTCGCGCAACAGCAACGCCGTCGCGGTCGCGAAGTACTCGCAATGCCCGGCGCGCGTTTCGAGGAGGAATTGCCGGAGCGGTTGCCGCGAACCGCGCAGGTAACGCGAGTAGGTGAAGTGATCGGCAAAGTACCGGCTCACGCGCGCCATGGCTTGCCGGGGCGGCAGTCCCGCTAGGCCGAGTTGCGCCGCGACTTGCCGGAACGTCGCGCGTTCCGCCTCCGGTATCGCGAGGTCGCGCGGCGTGGGTGGCGGGTCAACGCTCGCCGTGCCGCCGTACCGGATCGTGTAGCGGATGAGCGGTTGGCCTTCGCGGGCGCGGACGGTGCCGTAGGCATTCGTCTCGACCGACGCGGCGAGGAGATCCGTCAATGCCGCGGCGCCGAGCGGCACCGGCAGGATGCCCGTGCCCACCGGCAAGAACATCGTCACGCGCGCGACCAGCGATGTGTCGCCAGCCGGCAACAGCGGCCACACACCGAGTTCCGCGCCGGCCGACACGTCCGCGAAGTCCGCGCCCTTGGTCGTCCAGCGTGCCGGCAACGAGCTGCCGTCGTAGGTATCGAACGACGCCTTCCGCAGCAAGGCCGGTGGCGGTTGGTTGCGCGGGGTCTCGACGCGGAGGAGGACGCGGTTGGAAAGTTTGAGCGTGCCGACCGCGCCGATGGCGGTCCGCGATTGCGCCACATCGGCATCGAGATGCGCAAACTCCCGGATGAACTGGCCGAGGACGGCTTGCGTGACGTTCTGCAGGTGCGTCAGCCCGGCTTGGCCCGCGAATCCGAGCGCGGCCACACAGCCCAGTGTCATGGCCCAGCGCCAAGCCGGTGCGTTGCGGCCCCGGCAAGACCACAACAGCCAGCCGCCCAGTACCGCCACGCCGAGGTAGAACCGGTAGTCCTGCACGTTCGCGCTGCTGACGGAGAGGAAGCAGAGGACGAAATACCAGTACGGCACGAACCAGCCCGACGGCGCGTGCGGCGGTTTCTTGCGGCGCAACCAGAAGTAGGTGTTCAGCCGGACGTTGTCTTGTGCGGAGAACGCGTGCGCCGCCGCGAACGGGAAAAATATCACCGGCAACCACGGCATGAAATGCGCCGAGCCCTCCACGAGATCGGACGTCGCGTACGCGATCACCGCCTTGCCGATGAACAGGAGGCCACACAGGTCCCAGAGCCGGTTCATGTCCTGCGCCGAGAACTCCCAGCGCCACCGGATCCAGCGCGGTAACTCCAGCGCCACCGCCCCGACAATCGCCGCCGGCAGCCACCCTACCATCCACCCCCAAAACAAAACCGTCGCGCCCAGCAGGAAGGGCGGGAATCTCATGACAGTCGCCACAACGCCTCCTGCACCTTGCCGACCGGCAAAAAGTAAACTTCTTGTTCCTGCTCCTGCTCCTGCTCGACCACCACGCACACACGCACCGGCACTCCCAGCGCCTGCAGCTTGCTCACCAGCCGGCGCCGCGGCTCGTCCCACGCCAGCAACACGCAGACGCAACCGCTTACGCGCGGTGCGTGCCGGAGCACGAGGGATTCGAGTTTGTCGAAATCCGGTTGCGCGCACGGTTCCACCCCGGCCAGCACTTCGAGCATCTGTTCGCGATGTCCGACGCCGCGCCCGGCGGTGAAACAGAACGCCTGCGGGCCGACGAACAGCAAATCGAGCAGCGACTCTTGTGTCTGGACGGTGCAGACGAACGATGCCGCCACCGCGACCGCCTCCTCAAACGCCGCGTCATCATCCGCGTTGCCGAATGTGTCGAGAATCAAGGCGTGCCGGACGAAGAACTCGTCCTCGTGCTCGCGCACCACGAGCCGGTCGAGCTTCGCCACGCTGCGCCAGTGAATGTGCCGCACCGGGTCGCCGGGCCGGTAGTCCCGCAGCGCGACAAACTCGTCGGATTGCCCGACCGACGACGCGAGCGCGACGCCGTGCGGCTGGTACTCGCGCACGCCCGGCAACGCGAGCGGCGGTAGCCGGTAGCGTTTTGGCAGGATGACCAGCGATTGCGGGGCGTCGATCCGGCAGTGGCTGCGCAGTAAACCAAAGACGTCCGGCTGCGCCACCGCCGCGCCGAGGAAGTGAACCCGGCCGCGCCGCGTCGGCGTGAAGGTGACCGGCACATCCACCGCCCCGTTTGCCGGGATGTCGGGCAGTGTCGTCTCGCCGATCACGGCCGGGCGCCGCCGCGCGATGAGGTTCATCCAGCGTGAGAAGCCGAGCGCATTGTCGAGCCAGCCCTCCCATCCCGGTCGCCGGCGCATTGTGACCGAATTGAAAACCTGCCAGCTCGGGCGTGGGTCCGGCAGGGTTTCGAGTAGGGTGGAGGCACGTTGGGGACGGGTGGTGTGATTGGTGATGGTCGCCGTGTAGGTAACCGGCTGGCCGACGGTCCCGAATCGCGGGAGTCGCCGGGTGAGGGAGAACTTGCCGCGAGCGCGTCGGTCGCTCACGGAAAACGCGGAGATGAGGAACACCAGCGCGAGGAACGCCGCGGCTTGGTAGGCGGTGGATTGCGTGGTGTCCGCGCCGAATGCCGCCGCGAGGAGGAGGCAGACCAGCGCGAGTTTGCCGGCCGCGGTGAACCGCCGGCTCAGCCAGTAGGCGAGGCCCATCGCTTGCCGGTAGGTGCGGAAGAAGATGAGCCGGATCATGATCGGCTACAGATTTAGACCGGTACGGGTACGCGCTTGAGGATGTCTTCGGCGACGGTCCGCGCGGTTGTGCCGGCAAATTTCGCCTGCGGGTCGAGCACCAGCCGGTGGGCAATCACCGGCACGGCAATCTCCCGGATGTGGTCGGGAGTGACAAACTCGCTGCCGTCGAACAACGCGAGCGCCTGCGCCGTTTTCATGATGGCCAGCGACGCGCGCGGGCTGGCGCCGAGTTGGACGCCCGGCGCGCCACGCGTGCCGGCAACGACGTCCACGATGTAACGTTTCAGTTCCTCGCTGAGCCGGACGTGTTGCGCCGCGTCGCGCAGCCGCAAGACGTCCGCCGCGCTGGCGCAGGGCGCGACGTGTTCGAGCGGGTGATTCTGGGCTTGCGCGGTGAGGATCGCGACTTCATCGGCGGGCGCGACGTAGCCGAGTTCGAGTTGCATCGCGAACCGGTCCATCTGCGCTTCCGGCAATGGATACGTGCCGCGGAACTCGACCGGGTTTTGCGTGGCGATGACGAAGAAGAGCTCTGGCAACATCCGCCGCTCGCCGTCCACGCTGACCTGCCCCTCGGCCATGGCTTCGAGCAGGGCGGATTGGGTGCGGGGCGAGGCGCGGTTGATTTCGTCGGCGAGCAGGACGTTGGTGATGATGGGGCCGGGCTGGAAATGGAACTGCCGGTCGCGCTGGTCGAACATCGAGACGCCGGTGATGTCGGACGGCAAGAGGTCCGGCGTGAATTGGATGCGCTTGAACTCGACGTTGAGCGAGCGGGCGAGGACTTTGGCGAGGGTGGTCTTGCCGGTGCCCGGGAAGTCTTCCAGCAAGACGTGCCCGCCGACCACAAACGCAGCGAGCATCCGGCGCGTCGGCCCGGCCTGACCTTTCATGACAGTGCCGATGTTGTTGGCGATCGCCAAGTAAACGTCCCGGGGAGAGAGGCCGGTGGTCATGGTTACGAAGTAGCCGCAAGCCACCCCTGCCGCAAGTCGGTTTTGCAAAAAAAGAGCCGTCGCTCAGACGGGGCGGATTTTGAGGAGGTGGCCGCTGAGGCGGGTGCGGTTGAGTTTGTTGACGATGAAGGGGGCGACGTTGGTGGCGGCGTCGAGGAAGGTGTGGCGGGCGCGGACGTCGATGTTGCCGATGACGGAAGCGTCGAGGCCGGTTTGGATTTTGATCAGGTTGAGGATGTTGGCGGCGCTGGCGCCCATTTCTTCGCCGATGCTGAGGAATAACCGAGTGTGATCCGGTGGGGTGCGGCGGCTGAGTTTGGCGGGTTTGGCTTCGGGAGTTGGTTGGGGAGCTGGTGCTACCGGCTTGGGTGCGGGACGGTGTTCGAGAGGACGGCGTTCAACGTGTGGACGCGGAGCCGGTGAGCGCGGGCGTTCGGAAGCTGCCGGAGTGGGGGCTGGCTTGGGTTTCGCGGGGCCGGTGGTTTCGCCGGATTGTAATTGGTGGAGCAGGGCGGAGATGACGTCGGTGGAGGTGTAGCCTTCTTCGAGGAGGCGTTCGATGAGGTGGTCTTGCTGTTTGAATTGCCGGGATTGGAGCGTGGCGCGGAGTTTGACGAGTAGCTGGCTCGTGCGGGCTTCTTCGACTTCGTCGAGCGTCGGCGGTTTCACCCGGTGGATGCGGGTGCGGGTGAAGCGTTCGATGAGCTGGATTTGGAAGAGTTCCCGCCCGGCAACGAACGAGATGGCGCGGCCGCTGCGGCCGGCACGGCCGGTTCGGCCGATCCGGTGGAGGTAATCTTCGGCGTCGTAGGGGAGGTCGAAGTTGAAGACGACTTGGATGTCATCGACATCGATGCCCCGGGCGGCGACGTCGGTGGCGACGAGGAATTCGAGTCCGGACTTGCGGAATTTGTTCATGACTTGGTCGCGGACGCGCTGGTTCATGTCGCCGTGGAGACCTTCGGCGGAGTAGCCTTGGGCGTTGAGGTGTTCGACGAGTTCGTCGACCATTCGTTTGGTGTTGCAGAAGATGACGCCGAGCTTGAAGTCGTGGAGGTCAATGACGCGGGTGAGGAGTTCCACTTTGTGGCGGCGGTCGATTTCGAAATAATACTGCTCGACGGTGGGGACGGTGAGGGTTTTCTGGGCGATGCTGATGGTCTGCGGGTCGCGGGCGTACCGGCGGATCAACTCTTGGATGGGGCGCGGCATGGTGGCGGAAAAGAAGACGGTCTGCCGCGTGGCGGGCGTGGCTTTGAGGATGAATTCGATGTCGTCGCGGAATCCCATGTCGAGCATCACGTCAGCTTCGTCGAGGACGACCATGCGGACGGCGTCGAGGCGGAGCGTGCCGCGGCGCATGTGGTCCATCACGCGGCCGGGAGTGCCGATGACGATTTGGACTCCTTGGCGCAGGCCTTGGAATTGGCGTTCGTAGGATTGGCCACCGTAAATGGGGAGGGCATGGACGCCGCGTTTGAAGGCCGCGAGCTTGTGGACTTCCTCGGAGACTTGGACGGCGAGTTCGCGGGTGGGGCAGAGGATGATGACTTGGACGGCTTTTTGGTGAACGTCAACTTTCTC
>OMJI01000172.1 GCA_900299315.1 Verrucomicrobiota bacterium
AACCGGTGCCACATCCCCTGCGTCATGATCGGGGTCGCGATGAGCAGTATCAGCAGAATGCAGAACAACTCCGCCTTTTCCAGCAACTGCACCCGTGCCAGCCAACGCAAGCCGGCCACCACGAGCAGTAACCCTAGGAACACAGTCACCGCCGGGATCGGCAGCGCCTGCTCCGCCACCGCGCTGCCGTCGGCCAGGATCACTTCCACGTACTGCACGTGCATCGCCATCACGACGATGGCAAACAACGCCACCGCCAGCGACCGCAAGGTAAGTCCCTTCCGCATTTCCATTAACGTTCCACTCCGGTGGCTTCCCGCCACGCTTGCGCAATCAACCCGAAGCCGGCCGCTGTCGCGTGGACCCCGTCGTACGCCCAATACTCCGGCCCCGTCGCCTTGGCCGCCTCACTGAGGCGCACCTGCAAGGGCACGAACACCGCCTGAAATTCCTCCGCCAAATTCTTCACCGCCGCCTGCCGGGCTGCCAGCGGGGGAAAATGTTTCTCGCTGATCATGCCGCATCGCAAAGCAAACGGCTCGCAGAGCACGAGCCGGATTCCCGGCAGCGCGGCCTTCGTCCGCTGCAACAATTCCCGGTAGCCTTGGGCGTAGGCAGAGGGTCCCGGGCCGCCACTGTCCACCTCGCCCAACGTATCGTTAATCCCAATCAGTATGCTCAGAACAGTCGGCTTCAAATCGAGACAGTCAGCCTGCCACCGGTCGCTCAGTTTCGGGATGCCATCGCCGCACACCCCGCGATTGAAAAACACCAAGCCATCAGACGGTCGACTCCGCAGCAACTCGGCCGCGATGAGGAACGCGTAGCCATTTCCCATCTGGAACGCATTATTGATTTCCTCGGGACGGCGGAACGCGTGCGTGATCGAGTCACCCTGGAACAAGATTCGGTCGCGTGGCTGGATCATTTCGGCCTGTGTTGTGACATAGAATCCCGCGCGGGGCAATCACCGAGGCGAACCTTTGGCGTTGCTACTTCTTGGCCTGGTCGAGCTTGGGAAACAGCGGCGCAATCGTCCCCAACTTCGTACCGGCAGCCAGCAGCCCCCACCGGGCCTCCTCCATGGAGGGTACGACTCCCGCCGTACCACCGAGCTGCGCGCGGATGTTGCCGGCAATCGTCGGCATCACCGGCGTAATCAGGATCGAAATGAGGCGTACCGACTCGGCTAGGTCGTACAACACGTCGTTCAACTTGCCGGCCTGCGTGGGGTCTTTCGCCAGTTTCCACGGGGCATTCTCCTCGACGTACTGGTTGGCGCGGGTGATGTAACGCCGGAGGTGTTCCAAGGCCCCCGTCAGGTCGAGCTGCGCCATGCAATCCCGGTAGGCCGCAATCATCTTCTCGGCCTCGGGCCGCAACTGGCTGCCGGTCGCGGCGGGCACTTCGCCCCGGTACCGCTGGACCATCGAGAGCGACCGGTTCACGAGGTTGCCAAGGTCGTTGGCGAGATTCGCGTTGTACACCTCGACGAACTTCGCCTCGGCGAAATCGCTGTCGTTGGTGCCGAGCGGGCCGTTGCTGGCGAGGAAGTACCGGAACGCGTCGAGTCCGTACTTGCCGACGTAGTGGTCGATCTTCTCCAGGTCCACGAAGTTGCCGAGGCTCTTGCTCATCTTCTGGCCCTCGGCGATCCAGAAACTGTGCGCGTAAACCTGCCGGGGCAGCGGCCGCTTCAACGCCAGCAACATCGCCGGCCAGATGACGGCGTGGAACCAGAGAATGTCCTTCGCGATAAGGTGGACGTTGGCCGGCCAGTACTTGATCCGGTCGGGTGTGTCGACGGTGGAGAGGTAATTGATCAGCGCATCGATCCAGACGTAGATGACGTGTTGTTCGTCGCCCGGCACCTTGATGCCCCAGTCGCCGCCGCCCGTGCGGGAGATCGGCACGTCGTTGAGACCTTCCCGGATGCGGTTGGCGACTTCATTGCGGCGGATGTCCGGCTGCACAAAGTCCGGTTGGTCGGCGAGCAACTTCAGGAGCGGTTCAGCATACCGGCTCAGCTTGAAGAAGTAGTTCTTCTCCTTCTTGCGGACGAGCGGCTTGCCGTTGAACGGCGATTTGTAGTCGTACTCCTTCGCCTTGCTCTCGGTGAGATATTCTTCCTGCCCGGCATCGTACCAGCCCTCGTATTCGCCGAGGTACACGTCGCCGGTCTTCATCAACTCGCCGACGTACTGCTGCACCTTGTCCTTGTGCCGCGGCTGCGAGGTGCGGATGAAATCGTCGTTGGCGATGCCGAGTTTCTGGAACGTGTCCTGGAAAGCCTGCGCGTTCTGGTCGGCCCACTGTTGCGCGGTCAACCCGTGTTGTGCGGCGGAATCGACCACCTTCGCGGCGTGCTCGTCCGTGCCGGTCAGGAAGAACACGTCATCGCCACACAGCCGGTGATAGCGCGCAAAAATATCGGCGATGGTGGTGGTGTAAACGTGCCCGATGTGGGGCCGGTCGTTGACGTAGTAGATGGGCGTGGAGACGTAAAATTTCATCGGCGGCGCATCTTGTCAGGGAGCGCCGCGCGCGTCAACGTCCCGCTACTTCCGCGGGGGGGGGGGGTCAGCTCCCGCGCCACGATGAACATCCGCATGTCCATGGCGCGCTCTTCTTGTTCCTGCCCGTACAATCGAATCAAGTCCCCCATGCGTCCCTCGTAAACATAATCCTGCAAGAACACCCGCTCCCCGGTCTCCTTCCACAAGCCGGGCCGCATTTCCAACTGGGCCGGGATGTGCTTGCTCGGGTCGCGCCGCTCAGCCAATTCGACAATCGTACCGCGGGTCACAATCTTGTCGCCGTCACGCGCCTCCGCGCGACTGCGCACAAAGCCGGTAATCTGCGTGAGTTTGTCCTTCTCCACCAACTCGCCGTTGATGACCGACCACTTGCCGCGCTGAATCGCCGTGGCGGCCTGACGTTCGGCCTCGGCAGCGGCTTCACCTTCGTGGTGTGGGATGGGACCCCGCCCGCGCTGGGCTCGTTCAAACGCTGATTCGCCGCGCGACTCGATAGCCGGGGCTTCGGGCAGTGCGGGTTTGACCGGGTCCTTGATGCCCAACTGGGTATGGTACGGCTCCGGGATCTTCTCCACCGGCACCATGGCCGCGCCCCGGCTGTGGAGCACGACAATCTTGCCGTTGTTGATTGGACCCCAGCGCACGCTCTCGTATTGCTTGCCGTCGATTTCCAACTGCGAAATGACCTCGGCGGCGCGCACCACGAGTGCGATGCTCAAACCCAGCAGAATTATCCAGTTTCTCACGCGCCCACCTTATCACAGCCCGGTCGCTTGCCAAGTGCGGCGCACGTCGGTACTCTCCCGGCCATGCCCGCAACGGCGACCAAGGCAATTCATCTGATCGGCGGCGACGACGAGTTTTCCATCAAGGAAGCTGCCGCCAAACTGGCCGCCAAGCTCGCGCCCACGGCCGGTGGCGAATTCGGCACAGAAATCATCGAGGGCGACGCATCCAACCAGGACGCCGCGCTCAAGATTCTCCGGCGGGTCAACGAAGCGCTCTTTACCGGTGGCCTGTTCGGCGGCGGCGACAAACTCGTCTGGTGGAAAAGCACCGAGCTGCTCGCCGATAACCCCACCACCCGCGGCGAAGCCGTGAAAGAGGCGTTGGTGGAATTGGCCGACCGGCTGAAGAAAGGCCTGCCGGACGGCACCACGCTGCTCATCAGCGCCATCGGCCTCGACCGGCGTCGCTCGACCTACAAGACGCTCGAAAAACTCGGTGAGGTCAAACTGTTCGAGGCGCCTGATCCCGACAAACAAGCTGGGCAGGAGGAGATCGCCGAGTTCCTCCACGCGCGCCTCAAGGCCGAGGGCAAGCAGATGACCGCCCAAGCCGCCGATGCCTTTACCGGCCTCGTCGCCGCGAATTACCGTGAGTTGGCGAACGAGTTGGAAAAACTTTTCGTCTATGTCGGCAAGAAGCCGGAGATCACCGAGGGCGATGTCCGCGCCATCGTCTCGCCGTCCCGGCAGGCCGTGATTTGGGAACTTACGGACGCGCTCGGGATGCGCCGCCTGCCTCAAGCCATCGCCGCTTTGGAAAACCTGCTCGGCCAAGGCGAGCAGCCGATCGGGGTCGTGATGATGCTCGTCGGCCAATTCCGTCTCATGCTTCTTGCCCGCGATCTGGCCGAGCGCAAGGTCCTCGTCCCGCGTGACGGCTACGGTGGCGGGCTCGAATACGTCAAAGCCCTCGAACGCCTCCCGGCCGAGCAGACGGCTCACCTGCCCCGCACCAAGGAAGGCCAGTTGCCCAACGGCTGGCGGCTTTACCGGTGCGCGCTGGCCTCGAAGCATTTTGCGCTCAGCGAAATCATCCGCGCGCTCGAACTCTTGCTCGACGCGCACATCCGGTTGGTCTCCACACAACTGGACGACCGGCTCGTGCTGGAAGAAACCCTCACGAAGATCGCCCGCCCGAAGGCGAAGGCGTAACCGCGGGCCGGTGGCTGGCCCGGTATTGGGTCGGACTCACGCCGGTGACTTTGTGGAACAGGCGGGAAAAGTAATATGGGTCATCGTACCCGACCGCTTCGCTGATTTGCTTCATCGGCATCCCGGTCTCGGTGAGCAGCGAACACGCAAGCGCAATTCGTTTCTGGATGACGTAGTAGAGCGGGCTGACGGCAAATTGTTGTTTGAAGACCCGGGCGAAGTGCGTCGGCGAAAGCCGCGCGACCCGGGCAAGTTGCGCCAGCGTGATGGGTTCGCGGAGATGCTCGTGGATGTAAGTCTGCAGCTTCTGGACATCCAAGCCGGTAGTGCGGACCGGCGTCACGGTGTGGTGTTTGAGCCGGTGGAGAATCAACCCCAGCAACCCCACCAAGCCGGTATGTCCGCGCAACGCTCCGCCGGCAATCACCAGTTCCATCCACCGGTCGCGAATCTCCGGGTCCAGTCCCAACTCCACCCGCAAGCCACCGAACTGCCGAATCTCCGTCGCAAACCCTTCGGCGAGTTCCCCGTCAAAATGCACCCACAAAATATCCCACGGCTGCGCAGGATCAGCCCGGTAGGCGTGGGCGATGTGCGGTTTCAAGACGAACAAGTCACCGGGCTTGCCAGTAATCTCCTGTCCCTCCGCCTCGACCCAACCCCGGCCAGCCAAGACCCAGAAGACGAGATAATCCATCGGCTTGTCCCGTTGGGTGGCGTGCTCCGGCATGTGGGCAAAATGCCCGCTAATCTTGAGCCGGATCTGCTTTTCGAGGAGCGGTAACACGGCCTCACCTTATTCGTCGCGCTAAGATTGTCCATCGGAAAAGCAATTGGGTCTATGGCAGTTTTCGACTTACCCGGTATGATGGGCTCATGAACACGGTCGCAGAACTCGCTTATGAATTGTCGTCGGAACAAATCGCCTTCTTCCACCTCGAAGGCTACCTCATCGTCCGCAACCTGCTTTCCCCTGCGGAGGTCGATGCTATTGCCAGTCGCTTCGCGGCGCTGGCAGATGGGTCGCAACCTGCCCCCGCCGGCAAGTGGGAGCGCGACGTCAACGCGGCCGACCCGTTAAGTCGTTTTCCCCGGGTCATGCATCCCCACCGGTGGGATGAGTTGTCGAAGAAGATGCTGCTCCACCCGAAAGTGAAAGCCGTGCTCACGCAATTGCTGCGTGATGAGCCGGTTGCCACCCAGAGCATGTACTACTTCAAGCCACCCAGCTCCCGCGGCCAGGCATTGCATCAGGATAATTTCTATCTCCAAGTCGAGCCCCAGACCTGCATCGCGGCGTGGATGGCCATCGATCCTGCCGCCCCGGATAACGGCGGGCTCTACGTTGTTCCGCACACGCAAGATTACGAGCTCGTCTGCCCGGAACAGGCGAACATGAAGGAGAGCGCGTTCGTCCACCTCGTCCGCCCACCCGCCGGCAAGAAAGCCATCCCGGCAGAACTCCAACCCGGCGACGTGTTGTTCTTCAACGGCAATGTCATCCACGGCAGCGGCCCCAACCGACACGCGACCCTCTGGCGGCGGTCGTTCATCTGCCACTACATGCCGTCCAAGGCGCGCTGCATCAATCGCAACTACTTCCCACTGCTTAACTTTGCGGGCGAAGAAGTCTCTTACGAGGCCAACCACAGCGGCGGCCCATGCGGTATCGAGTTCCCCAAAGGCACCTACGGCGCCTGAACAAACCGCCGGTAAAACTGCTGGAATTCCGGCTTCCGGCCAGTAGTCTGCCCGCCTCATGGAATTCACGCGGTTCATGGCGGAGATGCACCCCCGGCTCGTGCCGTTCCCGGTGGTGCTGCTGCTGGCGGCGCTGCTGCTCGACCTGATCGGCCTGCTCTCGCGGAACTCCCGGGCTCACTGGGCGGGCCGGTGGGCGTTGCTTGCGGGTACCGGCACGCTCCTGCTCGCGTTCATCTGCGGCATCTGCGCGGAAATCTGGGCTGGGCGCGCTGGCGTCCCGCATCATCAAATCCAAATCCACGAATTCGCCGCTACCGCCGCCTCGTGGGGATTCATCGCGCTTCTGTCTTGGCGCCTATTCCTCGAAGACCAACACCGCCGGAGCCTCACCGCATTTCTCGTCTGCGGGTTCGCGCTCTACGGATTGATCGCCTTGGCCGGGTTCTACGGCGGGAAACTCGTCACGGATTACGGCGCGGCCGTCACCGGCGCGCGCGCGGATTCCGTCCAGTCGCTCCACGATCTCAACATCCTCGCCCAACGCCAGACCGACCAGAACCTCGCCTATTCCGACTTCATGCACCGCAGCGCCGGTGCCTTCGTGCTCGCGCTGACCATCGCGATCGCCGTCCGGGAATTCTGGCCGCACCACGCGCCGAAAGTCCGGTGGGTCGGCCCCGCGCTGCTGAAAGTCGGCGGCGTACTGCTGTTCTTCTGCGCCGACCTCGACCTCTACGCGCTCAGCGATCCCCGGCAGTTCCTCGATCGCGAGGCGCAGATGCACAAACTCATCTCGCTGATCATGGTCGCGGTCGGGCTGCGGCTGCTCTGGAAACAATGGCGTTCCGCGGAAGAATCACCGGGCCGCTACCAGAACCGCATCATCGCCATCCTCGCGTTGGTCGGCGGCGGACTGCTCTTCACCCACGTCCACACCGTCGCGCCCTACGCCAACGTCGCCGCCGGCGTGTACCTCAACCACATCGTGATGGGCACCGTCGCCTTGGCCATCGGCGCCGTGAAACTCTGGGAGACGCGTTGGACAAGATTCTTCTTCCCGGCCTTCCTTGGGGTCGAATCGTTCCTGCTGCTCACGTACACCGAGGGCATCCCGTGGTGGGCGGGCGTGGGTCACTACAACCGGTGGGGCGCCAACTCCGGCACCATCGCGCCGCTTGGCCACGAACGCGCGGAGCTTACCTTCGACAAGGACACCGGCCAGATGGCCGTGCGCGTGTTCGAGCGCTTTGAAGACAAACTCGTCCCGGTCGACGCGACCAACATCACCGTCGTCGTTGCCCAAGGCTACCGGGAGACCGCCGTGCCGCTCGCGTTGGTCGAGCCCGGTCACTACGCAGGCCGGGCGGACTTCCTGAAAGGCGCATTGCAGTTCGACGCCCGTGTCGAGCTACCGGGGCGTACCGGCTACTTCGATCCGTGGGTCACGCCGAACATCACCGGCATCCCGCCCAACGTCGTCGCCAAGTTCGTCTGCCCGATGCACGAAGGCATCCGCGCCGTTGAGCCCGGCAATTGCCAACTCTGCGGCATGGCGCTGGTCCCGGCGGATTCCCGGCCGCGCACCGCGCTGCACGATCCCGGCTACGAGATGGCTCACACCTACAAGGCCGGCCACCTCGTCCTGACGCCGCGCTGCAACGGTGAACTCGTCCGCGACCTCCAAATCGTCCACGAACACCCGCTCCACCTCATCATCGTGAGCGCGGATTTGAAGTTCTTCGACCACATTCACCCGGTACGCCAGCCTGACGGAAGCTACGCGATTGATTACCGGTTCCCCGAAAATGGTTCGTATCTGCTCTTCGCCGACATCACGCCGGTCGGCGACCGTTCGCAGGTCTTTCGGATGGAAATCGGCGGTCGCGGCCAGCCCGGCAGTCTGGACCTCCCAACTGCCAGCGCCCGCGAAGTCGGGCAATACCACGTCCAACTCATCCAGCAACCGCGCACTTTGGTTGCCGGTCGGGAAGCGCACCTCGCGTTCCGTCTCGAACGCGCCGGACAACCCGTGCTCGATCTCGAACCGTACATCGGCGCGCTCGGCCACTGCGTCGTCATCAGCGAAGACACGCAGACGTATCTGCACAGCCACCCGGAACAATTCACGCCCACCCCACCGCCGCATGGCGGCCCGGTGGTGGCTTTCCACACCACCTTCCCGCGGCCGGGACGCTACAAGGTCTGGGGCCAGTTCCGCCGCGGAACGGAAATCATCGTCGCGGATTTTGTGGTCGAGGTGAAAGCGCCGCTCATCCCGCAGTGGATTCAGACGGCGTTTCTGAACGACTAGACCGCATGATTCACGAAAGTCTTGTAGGGCGCGAAGCCCCGTGCCGTTTCGGGGTTTCGCGCCTTTGTGACGCATCTCCCGAACGGCGCGATACCTACACGACAGGCATCGCGCCCTACAACAGCCTGCCGGTGATTTAGGTTGTTCACGAATCACCCGGACTAGAACCCGCGCAGTAAACCAGGCGGAATCTCCTTGGCTGGATCTGCGGCGACCGCGTTGGTCGGGACGGTCGCGGTCTGCGCGTCGCGCATGATGCGCAGGAACTCGTTGGCCTCCACGAAACCGACCTGCCGGAGTTGCGTTAACTCGCGGCCGTCCGCCGTCAGGAATACAAACGTCGGCACGCCGCGCACGTCGAATTGCCGGTAGAGCGGCGAGTCGCTGTGCGTCAAGTCGGCCTTCACCATCACAAATTTTTCCGACTCGGCAATCACGCGCGCATCCGTGAACGTGCGCTTCTCCATCTCGTGACACGGGATGCACCAATCGGCGTAGAAATCGATGATCACCGGCTTGCCGGGCTTGGCGATCAATTCTGCCGAGTACGACTGCCACGCGATCGGCGATTTACCGGGCTTCGGCCCGAGCAGCGGCCAGACAAACCACACCGCCACGAGCAGGAGCAGCACGCCAAAAACCCGCTTCACATTCACCATCCACGTCCCCGACTTCGGCAGGCGCGCTAACAGTCCCGAGAATGTCCCGAGCACCACGTATGGCAGAGCCAGTCCGGCCGCGAACACCGCAAACCACCACCATTCCCGGCTGGTGCCGACGTACGCCAGCAACGCCACCACAAACGGCGCCAGACACGGCGCGGCAATGATCCCGAGCGTCGCACCGAGCAGGAACACGCCGACGTACCCGCCGCGTGACGAGATACCGGCCGCGTGTTGCACGAGAAATTGCGGGGGACGGATTTCAAACAGCCCAAACATGCTCAACGCCAGCGCCACGAGCAGCAACGCAATCCCGACCAGCACCACCGGGCTTTGCAGCAGCGCGCCGAACAGCCCACCGGTCAACGCCGCCACCACGCCGAGCACCGTGTACGTCACCACAATCCCGAGCGCGTAGAACACCGCCCCGGTAAACGCCTGACCGCGCGTCTTGCCGGTCGTGCCGCCGAAGTAACCGACAGTGATCGCGATCATCGGGTACACGCAGGGCGTCAGGTTCAACGCCAGCCCACCGAGAAAGATCACCACCGCCGCGACCAAAATACCCCGCTCTGCAATCGTGCTCGCAATCTGGTTGTCGCTGGCTGCTGGCGGCGTCACTGCGGCGGGGAACAGCTCTGCATTCGCAGGCACCGGCTCGCCGGCCGCGATCTCCGTCGTGAGAGCGACCGGAATCTTTCGCGGCGCGAGGCAGACGTTGTCATCACACGCCTGCACCGTCAGCGTCCCCGCCAATTCCACCGGACCAAGCGGCGCATCCGGTTTCACGCGACCGGCCACAACGATGGTCAGCTTGCCGCTGTACAACGCCACCGGTTTGTCCGCCCAAGCCACCACAGTCACGTGACCTTCCGGGTATGTGACCGGGTCAAACTCGATCCCGGCCGGCGCCGTGAGCTTGAGTTGGGTGGGGATGAGTTCCGGCAACGACGCCGGGTTGGCGTTCGCGTGCCACGGCTTCGCGATGTCCATCACAACGGCCACGCGGAATGGTTTCCCCGGCGCCAGGTGAGACTGCGAGAGATACGCCTCGGCTGTGACTTCCTCGGCGCGACCACCGCAGACGAGTCCGAGGAGCATGATCAGGATGCCCCACCAGACTCGGAACCCTCCCCCGGCCCCTCCGGTGGAGGGGAGCCGGACGTTGCTCCCCTCTCGGGAGGGGCCGGGGGTGGGTTTCGCCGCCGCGCGGCCGGCCTTCACAGATTCCCTCTCGCCCATCATCGCCGCCAGATAACTTTCAAATCCGTTTTCAACTGCTGGACATCCACAAACCCGACATAGCGCTGGATGATGTTGCGATTCTGGTCGATCACGAACGTCGTCGGCACCGCGCTGATGCCGCCAAAACCTTCCACCACTTCCATGTTGAATCGCAACACCGGGAATTTCACCGCCCACTCCGTCAGCTTCGCTTGCAACGCCGAAGCCGGGCCCGAGTCGAGCGCGATGCCGAACACCGCCAGATCATTCGTCGCGTGTTCCGACTGCAACGTCGCCAGCGGACGCATCACCCGTTCCGATGGCCGGTCGCCGCTGAGGAAGAAACACACGATCACGGCTTGGCTGGGGCAATCCGCCAGCTTCACCGTCTTCCCGGCCAGATCGCTCAACTCAAACCGCGGCGCCGGCTCCGCCACGCGCACCGCCGGCGCCACCGCGTTCGTCTCCGCCCGGGCCGTCACCGCCAGCAACAGACACAACCAAATCGTTTTCACGCCGCAACCCATAGACGATTCCCCGCCCCGCAGCAACCCCCGGTGTAGCGGCCGCCGCAATGCAAAGTTTTCTGGGCAGACCCTGTAGCCGAGGCGTAAGCCTCGGCCGAAGCTGACGCTTCGGCTACAGTTTTCAGCGGGTACCCCAAACTTTGAACTACACCGCGCGCCTACATCTTGACTTCCCCGCTCAACCCGGCAAAAGCTCGCGCCGACATGCTGGAATCCAACGACCAGCAGCTCGCGCAACGTTTGCAGGCCGGTGACGAGGCTGCGCTCACGGAAATCCTCACGCGCTATCAAAAGCCCGTGCTGAACTTCGTCTACCGGCTCCTCGGCAACGCCGCCGACGCGGAAGACGTCGCGCAGGAAACCTTCGTCCGCGCCTACCAACACATCCGCCGGTACACCCCCCGGGAGAAATTCTCCACGTGGCTCTTCGCCATCGCCCGCCACGCCGCGCTCGACAAACTCCGGTATCGCAAACGCCACCCGACTGAATCCCTCGACTCCGCTGTAGCCGCGCGCACTGAGCGCGGCTCCCCCGATTCCAACGTCACCGCCAACGAAACCGCCGCGCTCATCGCCACCGCCATCGCCGAGTTACCGGAAGACCAGCGCACCGCCATCATCCTCGCCGAGTACCACGACCAAAGCTACGCCGACATCGCCACCGTGATGGGTTGCTCCGTGAAATCCGTCGAATCCCGCCTCTACCGGGCGAAACACACCTTGCGCGAGAAACTCCGCGCCTTGCTGGTGTAGTGGCCGCCGTCCCGGCGGCAAACGAACAAGAACCCGCCGCCGGGACGGCGGCCGCTACACTCGCCCCGTTGTGGGAGCGCCCTTCCGGGCGCGACCGGGTCCTGCATTCGACTGGGCGCACCTTGATGCTGCCAGCGGTTTTGTAGGGCGCGATGCCTCGCGTCGTTTCGAGGTATCGCGCCGTTCGGCGAGGTCTCGAACCGGCGGCGCGATACCTATTGACCCCTGTATAATACAGTGACGTTTTCACCACAATTCAGCCTGTTTCCAGAAGGCCGTGATCAAACAGGGACGCCGCCGCATCCGTCGC
>OMJI01000173.1 GCA_900299315.1 Verrucomicrobiota bacterium
AGCCGGGAGGTCGGTTCCGCCGGCGCATCCTCCGCGCGAACGACGGGCAGGAGCACGCAGCCAACGATCAAACCATAGACGAGCGGGGCGATTTTCATGACGAATCTACTTTTGGTAGGCGAGCAGGACGCAGCCGAGTTCTTGCTCCAAAGCCTGCAACTTGCGGAGCTGGTCCGGGGTGAGTTCCGCGGTCGGGTAATGCGGTTGGAGCGCGACGATGCAGGCGCCGAGTTCCTCTTCCATCACTTGGAGTTTCTCCAAACTCTCTGCGTCCAGTTGGGCGACTTTCAAACGGGGTGTAGCCATACCGGGTTCCTTTCTACAGCCAAGTATAGCGTCCGCCCGTGGATACTCAATGTCCGGATGGCTACCCCTGCCACTAAACGCTCGACTCCCCCGCGCCGATGTGTTAACCACAACACTCGTGTGGCCGTGATGGGAATTTTTCAGCCGTGGCGCTTGCGGGCGCTGCGGCTTTTTCTTTTCCCGCACGCCAAGTAAATAGGAGAAGCAGGTTATGGCACGTGGCACAGTGAAGTGGTTCAACGAGAAAAAGGGTTTCGGGTTCATTCAGCAAACGGAGGGCGGTCCGGACGTCTTTGTCCATTACTCCGCGATCACCGGCGCCGGTTTCAAGACCCTCGCCGAGGGTCAGGCGGTCGAGTTCGAGCTCGTGCAGGACGCCAAGGGCGCCAAGGCCCAGAACGTCCGCGCGGCCTAGACCGCATTTCTGGTTCATCCCGACCGGCCGCGCGTGCTACACTCGCGCGCATGAAGAACCTCGTGCTGGTCGGGTTTATGGGCACCGGCAAGACCGACGTCGGCCAACGCGCCGCCGCCCGGCTGGGCCTGCGCTTTGTCGACACCGACCACGTCATCGAACAACGCGCCGGCCGCACCATCGCGGACATCTTCGCCAAGGAAGGTGAACCCCATTTTCGAGGGCTCGAACGCGCTGTCGTTCAGGAACTGGCGGCGCAACAGGACTTGGTCATCGCCACCGGCGGCGGCATCGTCCTGAACCCCGACAACCTCCGCGACCTCAGCGCCACCGGCATCGTCGTCTGTCTCTGGGCGGAGCCCGACGTGATCCTCAAACGCACCCAGCATCACAACCACCGGCCGTTGCTCGAAGACCCCGACCGGGCTACGCGCATCACCGACCTCCTGCGCCAGCGCGAACCACTCTACAAATCCATCCCGTTGCGGGTGGACAACACCCACACCACCGTCGAGCAAGACGTTGAATCCGTCCTCCGCATCTACCGCGATCAAACAACAGGCGCGCGCGCTGGGGTTTGACCTCGTCGGCATCACCACCGCCGCCCCGCCGACGCACCTGCCGGCCTTCGCGGAGTGGCTGGCCACCGGCCAGCACGGCGAAATGCATTACCTGCAACGCCGCGCTGCCGACCGGGCCGACTTGCAGCGCGTCCTTCCCGGCGTGAAGTCGGTGATTGTGGTGGGGATGAATTATTTTTCGGATCCCCCTCACCTGTCCTGCGGACACCCTCTCCCCGCTGCGCGGGGAGAGGGACGGGGTGAGGGGAAAGTCGCTCGGTACGCCCAAGGTTCCCGCGACTACCACGACATCATCGGCGACAAACTCCGGCAACTGGCTGAATTCATCGGCGGCGAAACCAAATGGTACGTGGACACCGGCCCGATCCTCGAACGCGACCTCGCCCAGCGTGCCGGCATCGGGTTCATCGGCAAACACACCAACCTCATCAGCCGGCAACTCGGCAACTGGCTCTTCCTCGGCGAAATCCTCACCACGCTCGAATTACCGGCTGACACGCTCGAGAGAGAATACTGCGGCACCTGCACTCGGTGCATCACCGCTTGCCCGACGCGCGCCATCACCGCGCCTTACCGGCTCGATGCCCGGCTCTGCATCAGCTATCTCACCATCGAACTCAAAGGCAGCATCCCGGTCGAACTCCGCCCACTCATTGGCGACCGGGTGTTCGGCTGCGATGATTGCCTTGAGGTCTGTCCGTGGAATCGGTTTGCCCGTCAATCGCCGGTAAAAGAATTTCAGCGCCGCCCGCTCCCGCCACTACCGGAGTTTCTCGCGTGGACGGAACAGCAGTTCCGCGACTTCTTTCGCGGCACGCCCATCTACCGGCTCAAACGCCGGGGCTTCCTCCGCAACGTGTGCGTGGCACTCGGTAACGGCGGTGACAAGACAGCGCTCCCGGCGTTGGAACGCGCGAAGCAAGACCCCGAACCACTCGTGCGTGAACACGCCGACTGGGCGGCGCGCCGGCTTACTTCTTCCAGTTAGCCAGATTCTTCTGCCAGAGTTTTTCGGTTTCCTTGGCGAGGAAGATGGCGTCTTCCCAGACGTTCGGGAAGGTGCTCAAGCCGTAGCCGTGAGCGATGGGACCGTTCTCGGGGCAGACGTACAGGACTTCGCCGCCCTTCGCGCCTTTCAACCAGCACGCGAGCAAGGCGTCCACGAAGTCGAGGTAGTGTTTACCCTCGGGACTGAGGTTGCCCTTGCCGTCGGTCATCGGCACCTGACAGTGGTGACCGTTGAACGGGCGGAAATGCATCTGCCGGGCGAGCTGGATGAGATCGGGATTGTCGAGCATCCGGTTCGCGTACGGCGGGGAGATGTGTTTGACGACGGCGAAGTGGGAGAAGTCGAAGCAGAACCGGCACTTCTTGCCGGTGGCTTTCTTGTAGGCATCCGCGATGGCCCACGTCTTCTCGGGCGTCTCGGTGCAGGTGTCGCGATGGACTTCGAGGTCGATCTCCAGCTTCAACTTCTTGGCTACCGGCTGCATCTTCACCCACGTCTTCGCGGCCACCTTCGGCAGCGTGTCGTGGTCCCAGAGCTGGATGTTGACGCGCGCGCAGCCGGTCGAGGCGGCGGCTTTGAGGCGGTCTTCATACGTCTTCTCGTTGGCGTCGATGTAGCAGATGTAATCCAATCCGGCCGCCCGCACCGCCGCGGCGGTATTAGCGTCGGCGCCACCGCCCATCGCTTGGAAGCCGGCCGCCTTCGCGCGGCGGATCTTTTCGTCGAGACTCCATTCCGTGCCGCCGAGCGGCTGGCCGGTCAAAGTCCAGAATCCGGCAAATTGTTTGAGTTGCGGGGCAGATTTGTTGGTAGCCATAGTTTTTTTCCTCCGAGACGCGGCGGATAATAGGGAAAAGACTTATGGAGTAAACGAAATTCCGGCCATCCGCGCCGCTCCGAGCAACGGGCTGGCCGAGCAGCGCTGCACCGGCTGCCCCAGCTCCCGCGCGAGCATGTTCCGCCACAACGCCCGCTGCGCGCCGCCGCCCGCCACCCAGATCCGGTCGCGGCGGCGGCGAGTCAGTTGGCGGACCTGACCAGCCAACTGGCGGCACAAGCCCTCCAGGATCGAGCGCGCGAGGTCGGCGGTGTTGTGATGCAATCCCAACCCGCGCCACGTCCCCGTTCCCGGGTCGAACTCCAATCCGCAGCAACCCTTCGGCGCCTGCGCTGCCGCCGCAAAGAATTCATCCGGCGTGGCGCAGTTTCGGAGGTTGGCAAGCGCCCAACTGATCCAGTTCCCGCCACATCCATCCGCGACCAGTTCGTAGGCCAAGCCGTCCGGGTACGGGCCGCGAACTAGCCCGGCAGCCGTCAGCCGGCGCGTCACGCGATACGCCACTTGCGCAGTGCCGAGCGTCACGAGCGTGCCGCCGTTCGGCTCCAATCGGGCGCCGAACGCCCCCGCCGTCTGGTCGTTGCCGGCCAAGACGACCGGAACGCCGGTGGGCAAACCGAACCGATTGCGCCGCGTCAGTCCCGCCACCGTGCCGACCGGGATTACGCGCGGCAGTCGCTCCTCGCCGCACGCCGGCGACCACCAATCGTGCAGCTTCAGCGAGTACAAGCCGGTCATGGCGGCGAGGTTGTCGTCAATCACCGGCTCACCGATCCACTCGTTCACGAAATACGTCGGCAACGGCAACACCCATTCGCCGCGGCGCACCGGCGCGTGATGCAATTGGCTGACCAGCAACGCCGGCAATGGTTCCGCGAAACTACAATGCTCCGCGAAGTCCGGCAGCCGCCGTCTCAACCGCGCCGCCGCCGCCACCGCCCGGCCATCCTGCCACGAGATGAACGGCCGGCCGCGGACCGTGAACGTCTGGGCCTGGCTCGTGATGGCGATGACGGAGAGATCCCGGCGCCGGGGCAGAATGCGCCGCAGCGTTGCGTCTACGTCCACCAATTCCACCCGGCCGCCACTGCCATACCGGTACCGCACGGGCGCGCTGCGTTCCCACACCGCACGGAGCCGGTGGTCGTATACACCGGCCTTGAACGACGTCGAGCCGAGATCAATCGCGAGGATCACACCGTCACCCATTGCCGGCTCTGCGCCGACTGGCTGGCACAATCGAGGACGTGTTGGAGATAGATGCCTTGGTCCAAGCCGGGATTGCCGGGTTGAACGGCGGCGACGGCTTGGAGGAAATTCGCCAGGCACGCCGCATGGCCGCGCAGCCAGCCGATGCTGAATTTTGGACCGGGGAATCCTGCTGCCGGCGCGGCGTAGCGTTGGCCGGTATCGAAGCGCGTCCAGCCACCATCCCGGTAGGCTTCGAGGTGATGCGCGTCCATGCCGTTGAACCGCAGCGCACCTTGTGAGCCGTGGATCTCGAAGCGCAATTCATCCTCGGCGCCGGTGGCGATCTTAGTCGCCTCGATGTTGCCCACCGCGCCCGATTGCATCCGCACCAGCGCCATCACGCTGTCCTCTGCTCCGCCGCGTTGGGGGTAAGCGAGGTGCGTCAGCGCCTGCAACTCCGCAAAGTCGCCGAGCAGATGCTGCACGATGTCGAACACGTGCGGGCCGAGATCGGCAATCACCCCGGCTTGCAGTTTCCACTTCAATGGCGCGTTCGGGTCGGCGCTGCCGGCGTGCAGGTAGGCGGCGCGGAATTCGAGGACTTGCCCCAGAAAACCTTCGTCAACCATCTGTTTCGCGCGGAGCGTGGCCGGGAAGAACCGGTTCTGCAACGTCATCTGCGCCGTGCCCCGGTACTCTTTCAGCGCGGCGCGAATCTCCTCCGCCTCCGCCATCGTCGCGACGAGCGGCTTGTCGCAGTAGATATGTTTCTCGTGGCGCATCGCCGAGAGCAACGCGTCCTTGTGCTGGTCGTTCGGCGTGCAGATGTGGACGATGTCCACGGCCGGGTTCTCCGTGATCTGCCGGTAGTCGGTGACTGCGTGTGACGCCCCGAGCAACGCGCGACCGGCTTCCGCCGTTTCCGGGCGGCTCGTGCAGATGTGCGTGATGCGGGCACGTAGCGGCACCGGGTTGTAGTAGAGCGGCAGGTTCACGTATCCGTACGCGTGGACCTTCGCGATCATGCCGAAGCCGATGAAGCCGACGTTGTAGTTGTCTTTCATAACAGTTTTGTGGTCACCCAACCCTCACCCTGACCCTCTCCCTTTCAAAAAGGGAGAGGGAATCCGTCAGTACATCCCCTCTCCCTCGTTGTTTGGGGGAGAGGGACAGGGTGAGGGGGGCATTTGCGGGACGGATTCATGCGATCATCTTCAAGGCAACCTCGACAAGGACTTTGCCGGCCGCGGGTGCGAACAGGCTGCTCGAGGCCTCGTACCCCTGCGCGCCTGGCGTGACGATGTAGCCTTGGAGTTCGCCGTTGGTGTAGGCGGTGATGAACGTCTTGACCGGCGCGCGCCGTTTTAGGTCGAGCGCATAATCAACAAACATCTCGCCGGGAAAACCGACGACGCAAGCCTCGCCAATCCGCAACACCTGCACTTCTGCCGGCAAGATCTCCGCATAAACTTGCGCCGTGTCTGCCTGCGCGAGCCGCAAGGCGGCCTCCGCCCCAAACACCGCCACTTCCGCCGTGCGTTTCGTGGGCCGGTCGATGGCCCGCTCGAATTCCAACCGGCGCTGGGCAAGGAGCGCTTGCGCCTCGGCAACCGACGGCAATTGCCGGCGCGGCAAATCGGTCGTCACAATCGTGCCGGTAAGTTTGGGGTTGTCGGTGTAGTTCACACCAGCCAGCTTGCTGGCCACCTCTTCGCCGAGCTTGCGCCCGAGCCGCTCGGCCTCCGCGAACGTCTGGCCGTTTACGAAGTGCCGGGGACTTTGATCGCCGCACGGCGCGGTGTGGTACAGAACGACCGGGACCGGGATGCAGTCACGCGCGAAGGCTGGGAAGTCGGCTGACACGAGCGTCGAGTCTTCGTGCATCACCGTCGGGTGCATGCCGTAAATGATCGCAACCGCTAGCAGGTTGCCCCTCACCCTGACCCTCTCCCCATCGAATGGGGAGAGGGGATTCGGATTCTGACCCCCTCGCCCCGCTTGCGGGGAGAGGGTTGGGGTGAGGGGAGTTTGTCTCACGGCGAGGACGCCCACTTCGGAGTCGGTCGGCCCGGTCGGTGAATGGCGGTTGCCGCCCACGCCAGTGCAGTCCGCTGTCGTCCAACCGAGTTCGGAGGGTTGAGCGTTCTGTTTGGCCTCGACCGCCGTGGCGACAATCTGGTCGGCGCAGAATCGCATGTAGTCCGGATCCATCGGCGGCATCTCAAAGGGCAGATAACGGATGGTGACCGGCGCGGAGTGCGTGTGGGTGCAACTGATCAGCACCCGCGCGTCCGGTATGCCGATGGACTTGGCCACGCGTTGCCGGAGTTGGCGCGCGAAGCCGGTATTGAGCATGATCAAGTCGAGCGCCACGAGCAGAACGGCATCGTCGCCGTTGCACAGATACAGCGCGGCGGCCAGCAACGGGTCGTGGATGCCGGTCGAGAGGCGCGCGACATGCGGATAGCCGCACAGCGGCAGCGGCCGCGTCGGGCTGATGTCGCGTTGGGCTGCGCCGGCGAGCAGGCTCATCGCGCGGTCCAACCCCCGTCGATGGTAATTGTCTGGCCGGTGATGTTGCGGGCGGCAGGGCTGATCAGAAATGCAATGGCCCCGGCCACTTCCTCGATGGTGATAAACGCTTTCTTGGGCATCGGCTCGAGCATGATGCGGCGGATGACCTCGTCCTCGGAAATATTGTGGGCCCTGGCTTGGGCGGCGATCTGCGCGTCGACGAGCGGGGTGCGGATGTAGGCGGGGCAGATGGTGTTGACCGTGATGTCGGTGTCGGCTGTTTCCAGCGCGATGGTCTTGGCGAAACCGAGCAACCCATGCTTGGCGGCCACGTAGGCGGATTTGTAAGGCGAGGCGACGAGCGAGTGGATGGAGCCGATGTTGATGATCCGTCCGAAGCCGCGGCGCCGCATCCCCGGCAGGCATGCGCGGGTGAGGCGCACCGCGCCGCCGAGCATCACGTCGAGCAGTTGGTTCCATTTGGCTTGGGGAAATTCCTCGAGCGGGGCGACGTGCTGCAGGCCGGCATTGTTGATCAGCACATCCACCGGCCAATCCGCGACCCCGGCCACGCTGGCATCGGACGTCACGTCGAGCGGCCGCAGCGGTACGGGACCAGCCGTGGCGGCCAGGTCAGTAGCAATCACTTCATGGCCGGCGTGGGAGAAATGTTGCGCGAGGCCGCGGCCCAAGCCGCTGCCGGCGCCCGTGATGAGGATGGTGCGCGGGGTAGCATTCATGGCTTCGCCTGATATTGGTCCCGCAACACGCGCCGCATCACTTTATTGGAAGCGGTGCGCGGCAGGTGCGCGGTGAGCACGACGTCGTGGATTTTGAAAAGTGGATTCAATTGTTCCTTGATGGCCGCTTGCATCGCTGCCGGCCAGTCTAGGCGCGGAGAGGCGACGGCGTAAATCACCAATTGATGGGGGCCTCCGCCGGGCGGCGGCACGGCAATAGCGGCGGTTTCCACCACACCGGGCAAGGTCTGCAACACGCGTTCGATCTCGACCGAACTGACCTTGATGCCGCCGAGCTTCATCGTGTCGTCCTGGCGCCCGTGCGCGCGGTAGTAGCCATCCGGCAGGCGTTCGAGCTGGTCGCCGTGCCGCCGCAACCCGGCGCGGGGCACGTCGGCCTCGTAGACCTGGTAATGATCCGCATTCAGCAGTTCGGTGGATAACCCGATCGAGGGTGGAATCAAGAACGCCTCGCCAAAGTCAGCCTCCCGGCCTTCGTCGTCGAGAATCACGAAATCCAAACCGAGGGCCGGGGTGGAAAACGTCGCGGGGCGGGCCGGTTGGACCAGCGTGCCGGTGATGTAGCCGCCCCCGATCTCGGTGCCGCCGCAGTATTCAATGATCGGTTTATGTCCGCCGCGCGCCATCAGCCATGCCATGTCATCCGCGTTGGAACACTCGCCGGTCGAGCTGAAGGCTTTAATCGCCGACCAGTCGAACGGGTCCATCACCCCGCTCGAACGCCAGGTTTTCACGAGGCTCGGCACCGTGCCGAGCAACGTCACCCGTGTCGCCTGCACGAATTGGCCAAACCCGGCTTCCGTGGGTGCCCCGTCGTAGAGTGCGATGGTGGCCCGGTTCCACAAGGCCGCGAAAATCAGCCACGGTCCCATCATCCAGCCGAGGCTGGTCGGCCACGCGACCACGTCGCCGGGCTGGAGGTTGTGATGAAAGTGTGCATCCATCGCGCATTTCAGCGGCGTCGTGTGTGTCCACGGAATCGCCTTCGGATCGCCGGTGGTGCCGGAGGAGAAAAGGATGTTCAGATGATCGGCGGGGGCGCGCGGCACCAGGACCGGCGCGGCGGGACATGCCGCAAATTCTTCCCACCGAAGGATCTCGGCGGCCCCCGCCTGCGCCACCCGGTCGGCCAACGGCAGGCGTTTGCCGCCGCGGTGAATCCACGCCTGCGTGAACACCCGCCGCACGCCGGCAATCCTCAGCCGCATGGCAATCTCCGGCGCCATGAAACTATCCGCAATTCCCACCACCACACCCCCGGCCTTGAGGATGCCGAGATAGATTGCCGCCGCCTGGGCCGTCAGCGGCATCACGATCCCCACCGGTTCACCGGGCTGCAGGCCGCGCGCCTGCAATCCGTTGGCCACGCGATTGGACAACTCGTCCAGATCGCGCACGGAGAACCGTTGCAGTTGACCGCCGGCCGTTTGCTGGAGGATGGCCGGCGACTCCGGCGGCGCGGCGAAGCACTGCGCGACACAATTACCGGGCCGCGTCTGCAGCCGTTCCCGGACGAGCTGCCAGAACTCCTCGCGGTGGGCAACCGACCAGGCATGCGCCGCGGCATAGGTGGCCACCCCCACCCGCTGCATCAGCCAATACAGGTTGGTGGTGCGAATGAACTCGGGCGTCGGGATCCACTCGACGTTCATGCCGGCCGTTCCACGACTGCGGCGCATCCCATCCCGCCGCCGACGCACAACGTCGCCAAGCCGCGCCGCGGTTGGCGGTGCGCCAAGTGCACCAGGAGCCGCGCGCCGGTCGCCCCGAGCGGGTGTCCGAGGGCAATCGCTCCACCGTCGGCATTGACGCGCGCCTCGTCGAGCCGCAGTTCCCCGATGCAGGCGAGCGCCTGCGCGGCGAAGGCCTCGTTCAACTCCACCCAATCAAACTCGCCCACGTCCCGCCCCAGCCGGCGCACGGCGTGGACTGGCCCCAGCCCCATCCACGCGGGCTCACAGCCGACCGTTGCGCTGCCGGTCAGCAGCGCCAGCGGGGTCAGCCCACATTCCCGGCCGCGCTCGGCGGAGCAGATCACCAGCAGGGCTGCGCCGTCGTTGAGTCCGGACGCATTGCCGGCCGTGACGGTCCCATTCTTGCGGAAGGCCGGTCCCAGATTCGCCAACCCGGCCAAGGTGGTCTCGGGGCGGGGATGTTCGTCGTTGGCCACACCGTCGACCGGTACAATCTCGCCCTGGAAATGACCGGCGGCCTGTGCGGCGGCGTAACGCTGCTGACTCCTCAGCGCAAACTCGTCTTGCGCCGCCCGTGAAATTCCGTATCGCTCCGCCAGCGCCTCGGCGGTCAACGCCATGTGTTCGCGGCTGAACGCATCCACCAACCCGTCGCGCAACACCGAATCCACCAGCGTTCCATCGCCGAGCTTGTAGCCGGTGCGGGCCCGCTCCAACAAATAGGGTGCGTTGGACATCGATTCTGCGCCACCGCACAACACCATCCGCGCCGCACCGCTTTCGATGGCTTGGGCGGCGAGGATGGCGGCGTAGATTCCCGACGCACACATCATGTTGACCGTGAAAGCCGGGGTGCTGACCAGTAGGCCAAGCTGCACGCCGACTTGCCGGGCGATGTTCATCCCCGCGCCGGCGCTGAGCACGTTCCCGATGATCACTGAGTCGATCCAAGCCGGGTCGAGTCCCCCCAAGGCCGCTCGACCCGCCGCCACCGCAAGGTCCACGGCCGACCGCTTGGCCAACGATCCAAGGAACCGGCCCTGCGGCGTCCGGCGCGCGGCGACAATCCAGAGAGGTTTCATGAATTCAGTCGGACCGGCTCGAGGCCGGGAATGTATTTGCACGCTTCGATGAGTGCGGCGCCATGGTGGCCGTAGGCCATGCCGGTGTGGTGGATGGTCGGGCCCTCCATTAGAAGGCGTTCCCACCGCGGCCAGTTGTCCACTTTCACCCAGCAGTAATTGTTCTGTGTATACGGCCCCGGCATCGTCGTACACTCGCCAATCGCCAGTTGGTACTTGCCGGTGTCGCCGTCGAACCGTGCGACCGTGATGTCGCCATCGCGCAGTGGGAAGTGCGGCATGCCGGCCAGCGGGCCTTTGAGAATCCAGTGATCGCTCAGTCGGACCTTTTCGCCCGGTTTGCACATCGACGTCGGCGCGCCGGCATGCCAGAGCAACACGCCATTGTCGTCGGTCGGATGACGGACGGTATATTCCGTGAGAAACACCGGCGCGTTCGTGATGCGATGCAGCAACACGCAACTGATCGCGCCGTGAATGTCCGACTCGATGGACACCGGCACCGTGTTGCCGACGACGCACGTCGCATAGAAACACCACGTCTGCATTGCTTGGACGAGCGACATGAAATCCTGCATCGCAATGGCGTCGAGCCCGTTGTCGGCCACGTGCGCCAACATCTGGTCGCGCACGGCCAGCACGCGCATCAAGGGCTCGTTGTCGGGATATTTCTCGACGACGATCTTCTTCACCAAGGCCCCGGCTTCGCGCGCATACTTTGCCCGGTTGTCCGCCAGCCGCGTCCGGGCGTTTTCGATGAATGTCTCGAGATCGATCGGCAGGACTTCCACGTTGAACTTTTCCAGCAACTCACTCTCGTTGGAGATCGTGGACCAGAAGAAGTCGATGCGTTGCCCGATGTGACCAATCCGCATGCCACGTCGCAACGCGTTGGCGGCATGGGCGGCACGCAGAAAAGTATCCACGCCGGTGCGCAGTTGCGGGTCGTTCATCCGGCAATTCTCGATGTAGGTGAACGGCACGCCGAGTTTGCGGAGCACCTTCGACGACGCAAACATTCCGCAGAGCGTGTCGCGCAGCCGTGTTCCGTCCGGCAGCGGCGCTTCGTCGCGTGGTCCCCAGATCAAGACCGGTACGCCGAGCTTCTTACCGATCATCCCGACCGCGCCTTCGGTGCCGAAGTTGCAATGCGGCATGAACAACGCGTCGATGTTCTCTTTGCGGAAGTGCGCGACGACTGGCTCGACGTGTTTCTGATCACGCACTATCCCGTCCGGCAACACGCCTTCGAGATCGACGAACTCCACTTTCCACGAACGCAGTTTCTTCTGTAGCTCGCGCTTTTGACGCAGCGCGTCTTCGTGACTAAACACAAACCTGCCGACGGGACAAAGACCCAGCTTCGGTTTCGTCATGGCCGGTAATTTCCCCCAATCGGAATGCGGCTGTCAGCAAAGAAATTGTCGGCGATGACGCACGGCTTGGAGACCTCGAGGATCAGGGCCGGGCCGACGCCGCGGAAGGTGTGGGGGTGATTCGTCTCGACCCGCAACACATCCCCGGGCCGCATGTCCCATTCGCGGCTGGCGTACTGCATGTGCACCGTGCCGCGTTGGATATAGAACGTCTCCAGTTTGGTCCGGTGATGATGCAGCGGGCAGGTCTGGCCGTCGAACAAGAACAGGAACTTGCCGCAGTAACCGGCCTCTAGCTCATTGGCGACCCAGTACTCGATCAGGCCGGTCCGGTAGAATTCGCCCAGCCCGAAATCGAGGACGAGCGGCTCGACCGGCGGCATCGCCACGTCCCACGCTTTGAGTTGCCGGGCGCACGCGGCGAGCGCTTCGTCCCGCAGTTGGCCGGTCACCGAGATTTTCAGGCCCACATCCAATTCATCCATGGTTGATGATCTCCGCAATCTTCCGCACAAATTCAACCTCCCCATTCGGCGGCACTTGGTCGGCAACGCCGACGACGAACCGCGTGCCGAGCCAGCACTTGAGCAGGTGCGCGACATGCGCTTGCATCTGCGCCCACGTGAACGGCGGGGCGAACATCGCGCCCGGTACGCCGCCCCAGAGGATCACGCGGTCGTTACCGGCCACGGCGCGCATTTCGTCCACGGTCACATCGCCGCACGGCTCGGGCGTGACCGCCTCGATGGCGTCGAACCCGGCCGCTGCGAGTTTCGGCAACAACCCGCGCACCGCGCCGTCGAGATGCACGGCGCACCGGATGCCAGCCGCGTGCAGACGGGCGATCCGCCGCCGGTACCGCTCGGCCATGTGCGCGTCGAACAACGAGGTGAGGTTGTCGCTCGAAAGATTGTCGGGGAAATGGACCACCGGCGGCGCGAGCCGGCAGACCGCGTCGAGGACGGCGGTTTCCTGTTGCTCCATCAAATCAAGCGCGGCAGCGACTTTGTCCGGGCAGTCGAGCGCCAGCAACGCGCCGTGTTCCACCCCGGCCCATTCGGTGAAGAACGCCGGCAGCGGACTGCGCGGCAGGCCGAGGCACGGTACGCCGTCATACCGGGCCCAGAGTTCCAGGCGCTCGTGGTAGTCGGCGAGGTTGGCGGGCTGGAGTTGCCGGCGTGAGAGAATGTCGAGGAACACGTCGAGGTCCGCCTCCGTCTGGACGGAATGCCCGACGGGCGCTTCCGACCAGCTCCCCTCCAGAAACGCGGATTCCTCGGTGATCGCTCCGGCCGGCGAACGATACGTGCGCCGCCGGCGGTCGCCGCGGACTTCGGTCTCGATCGTGACGCCGTCGTAAACCGGCTCGCCCGCCCAGAACTTGCCGTACCAGAAATACGGCATCGCGCCGAGTTCCCGGCAGAATCGGATGTGCGCTTCCTCGCCCTGCAAATCGGCGCGCTGATTGCCGTCCACCCAGTAGGTCAGATCCGCGCACCAGACGATTTCGCTCGGGCGCTCGCCGCGGAGAAGTTGGAGGAAAGACTCGCGCATCACGCCGGCTCGGGTAGGTACCGGTTCACGTCGGGGCGGCGCTGGCCGCGGAGATGAAAGACGCCCGGCCAGTTCGGGTCGGTGATCTTGGTGGAGGAAGCGATGACGCGGATGACGAGGTTGAGCCGCCAGTGCGTGGGGGATTGGTTGGCGTTCGAGCCGTGGATGACGTTGGGGTGATGCATGGAGACATCACCGGGGTCGAGTTCGAGGTCCACGGCTTTCGATTTGTCCACGAGAGATTCGTCCATGCTCGTGCCGAGGAGGCTTTCCTTGTCCTTGCGTTCCTTGAGCGCCTGCAGATCCAGGTGCTGCGTGCCGGGAATGACGCGCATGCAGCCGTTGAAGACTTTCGACTCGGTGATCGCCAGCCAGAGCGTGCAGACTTCCATCGGTTCGAGCGGCCAGTAACTGCCGTCCTGATGCCAGAGCACGGCCATGCTGCTGCCGGGGGATTTGATGATATAGCCGGTCGCGAAGAGCGCCAGATCCGGCCCGAGCGATTGCGCGGCAATGTCGAGGAGTTGCGGCTGGCGGATGAGGCGCAGGTAGAACGGATCTTCCCGGTAGAACGGCATCTGGTGGAGCTTGTCGAACGCCACGCCCGGATGCCGGGCGATGGTGGCGTGGACGTGTTGTTCCGCCTCGCGCATCAACTCGCAGCTGACGACGTTGCGGACGATGACATAGCCGTCGCGCTCATAGGCCGGGGCGACTTGGTCGAGTTGTGGCAGGGTCAGTGTGCTCATAAGGTTACCGCGGTGTTGGTTTCTTCGTGCAGGAGTTGGGAGAACTTGGTGGCGGCCTGGTCGGCGCGCTCGTCCACGGACATCGGGATGTGGTTGTAGATGGCGAACGTCTTTTGCCAGTAATCGCGTTTGATCTGCGCCCGGTCCGGTTGATCACCGGCCAGCGCGAGGAATTGCCGGGCGAACCAGAGCAAATCTTGCTGGTACCGCTCGGCGTCCGGCACGAGCGTGGTCGCGGACACATCCGCCGCTTCGAGCCGGTCGATGATTTCCCGGTAGGTCGCGCGCAGCACCGGCTTGGACCATTTCCGGCGCGGGTAATGTCCCCAGCCTGGCACGACCTCGAACGCCTCGAACAATGCGCCGAGCGCCGCGTGTTCCTTGCCGAAGACTTGCGCGCAGAATTTTGCCGCAAGCTGATCGGGATCGACGGTCGGGTCGAGGAACAACTGCCCGGCCGCGAACAGCGTCAGGTAATTCAGCTTGGGCGACATGGTGTAGTTCATCCCGCCGACGTACGGCGCGGCGGCGCGTTCCTCCCGGCGGCGCGCCGCCAGCCGCGGCAAACGCCAGTGCGGGTAGAGCACCAGTTCGCCTTCCGAGAGTGAGTAGTCCCACGTCGTGATGGCGCGCTGCTTCGCAATCTCGCGCGCCCACGGCCGGGCGTCGCCGCCCATCACCGCGTCGGCATCGGGACTGAACCCGAGGTTGATCGCGACCAGAGCCGATTCAGGAAACTCCGGTAATCGTTTGAGGAAATACTCCATCGCCGCGCGGGCGCGGTCTGGGCCGCCATTCCAGATGTGGGCGAACGCGCCGCCAGGGAGTTTCTGTTGGAGCAACGGCTTGAAGTTACCATCCCAGCCCGGTGGGCTGATCAGGTCGTTGCCCCAGCCGGTGAACGGCGTGCCCCACGTGCCGACTTCCACCTGCGCCTTGATCAGGCCGCAGAGTTCGAGCGCGAGGTCCACGAACGTCTCGTGGGTGCAGCCGTTGCGGTTGCAGCCGCCGGGATCGCCGGGGAAAATGCCGACGATGTCGGTGTCCGGCAGTTCCCGTAACCAATGCCGCCAGAGATCGAGGACGAGTTGCCGTTCGGCGCGGTCGTTCGGGCAGGCGAAATACCA